>JANNDZ010000441.1:0-1567 GCA_031378395.1 Pseudanabaena sp. OTE_75_metabat_487_sub | reverse complement strand
TTTCTTAAGATCGCGTAAAATTTTCGTCAAACCTTATTCCGTCGTAGGGGCCATTCATGAATTGCCCCTACGACGGAATAAGGGTCTCCAGGCGTTTTGCGTAACTACTTTCTTCTAGGACGACGCGCCGATCGCTTAATTGGTGGTTCGTCTTGATATGGCTCTTGATATGAATCTGGGCGATCGCCATAATCATCATCATTATTCCAATCATCAAAATTGTTAACATCGCCTTTATAAGCACTTCTGGGCGGATCTAACGGTTCAGCATAGGGATCTGTGTCAGGGCGATCGTATTCGCTTTCATAATTAGAGCCAAAATTAGACTCTTGATTAAAGTCTTGTGGTGGACGAGATTTTGTCCGAGGGCGGCGCTTTTGTTTGGGGCTTTGCTTAGGGCGAGAAGAGCTATAGTCATCTTCATAAATATCTCGCTCTTGACGGCTTTGATAAATCTTGGTGGCTTGTTGTCCTGCTTGATTAAAAAGTTTGCCTAGCTTTTGATCGATCGCAAATCCTTTCCTACTTTGGATTGAGATGGTACTACTAATGCGATCGTGAAAGGCTTGACGTTTCTCGTTATCAACGATCGCAAAGGCAGCATCAGCAACAAAAGGAATCCATGCAAATACGATCAGCGTAGAGGTAATCGTCTCAACTAAAAATAAGGAGCAAATAAATACAAAAATCTCACGTTTAAAAAATGCTCCAAATCCAGCAGTTTTCCCATATTCAGCATCAATGACCCTTATGCTCATCAGCCATCTACCAAAGCTCTGACCTTGAGCGCGTGCCGCGATAAATACGCGAAAGACAAACCAAGTCACCAAAAATGTGATGAAGCGCAAAGGACTAGATGATGTGACTGATAGCAGAGACAGGGTTAGCTCTGAGATAAACCAACAACTTAAAAAGTCTACGATTAGCGCTCCGAGTCTTTGGTTGACCGAGGCAAGAGGATAGCGGCTGTAAGCTGGCTCGAAGTCCATTGTGAAAAAATTTTATGAAGAGACGTGATGAATTAGTAAATATGGCAACAATGCGAGAATATTTCGCGATCGCACTTCTTATTTTACCGTGAGAAAGTCAAGAAATAGTGGTGCAGGGCTTTGCCCCGCACCACTATTTCTCTATCCCAAGTGTATGATATTACATAAGCCCGTAAGGAGTAAGCTGTTATGGTTCAAGCCTTAGAGAGAAATCGCGATCGTCATTTTGTCCATGAAGCTATATCTTGGGAACAGTTTAAGGCAATTCAATCTGGGTTTGGGAATGTCCTAAATCTACGGTTAATATATTGCGAAGGAATTTTAGAGATTATGGGGATTAGTAAAGCTCATGAAATGTACACCAGTTTATTAGGGATCTTGCTAAGTGCTTATTTTGAGATTAATGGAATTGAGTTTTTCCCCAGTGGTGCTTACAGTCAGGTTGTTCCCAATATTACTGAATTTCAGGCGGATCTTTCTTATTGCATTAGTCAAGACAAAGATATCCCTGATCTATGTATCGAAGTTGTAATTACTAGTGGTAGCCCTAGCAAGTTACGCAAATATCAACTGCGCGG
>JANNDZ010000353.1:0-15461 GCA_031378395.1 Pseudanabaena sp. OTE_75_metabat_487_sub | reverse complement strand
GCCGCCACTCATCTTTTGGGTTTTATGTCCTAAGCAAAACTTACATTGATATTTATAGAAACGTTAACTGCGCCAAAGTGAACAATTACGATTCTTTACCATTTTTACTTTTTACTTTTACCTTTTTACTTGGATAACTTGTGTTGACATTGCTTGCGGTAGATAAGCTCTAACTGATTGCCAACCTTCATAAATAGCTTGGTTTGCTGATCTTGCAGTGCAAGGAATAGGCGATGAAATGCCGAAGCAAAAATGGCAATAATTAAACCTGTCGCAGTTGTAATTAGTGCCTCTGCAATACCTTCGGTTAGTGATCCCGACTTCGTGTTAGCCGCAACATCACCAATTTTGAGAGAATAAAAGGAACTGATTAACCCTATTACAGTTCCTAGTAGCCCCAATAAAGGCGCGATCGTAATCACCGCTTCGAGCAGCTTTTCACCCTTGAGCATTTCTGTTAATTCTTCGTCGGCAGTACTTTCAAGCGCCAGCCGAAATAGTTCAGGGTCTGGCTCCTCTAGGGCTAAGGGAGCATAGAGAAACCTTGCCACAGGGACTTTTAGGGATTGCTCCGCTGCCACTGCTGCTAGTTTCAGGTCTTGACGAGCGATCGCCAAAATGTTTTCGGCAGTTTTTCGTTCTTGCTTGATGATTGCAAACCAAAAAATCAGCCGCTCCATGATCCCAGCCAACGCAAATACTGATAGTGCCGTGAGTGGGTACATAACTAGTCCACCCGCCTTGAACAACTCAATCACTTGAATTGGACTCCTTTTCTTCTGAGGTTGACTCCCTTTCTTCTCGTTCTCGACTCAGTTGATTAATTAGTGACAGCACTTTGACACCGCGTTCAAAGGATCGATCTTCATGAAAGATAACTTCAGGAACGCGGCGTAATGATAATCGCTGTCCAACTTCACGCTTGATAAAGCCTGTAGCCGAAGCTAGAGCCTCCATAGTTTGAGCTCTAGCTTCTTCAGTACCGTATATACTGACAAAGATTTTCACATGTTGGAGATCGCCTGATAGCTCGGCATCGGTAACACTAACCATACCCATACCTACGCGATCGTCTTTAATATCTTTCAGCAACATGTTACTGACTTCTCGCTTAATTAATTCAGCAACACGAGCAACTCGTCTTGTAGTAGCCATAGATTTGTACTTATCACAATAAACTTTAATTTTTGAACTTTATGATATGAAGTCCATCCGAGATGGACTTCATATCATAGGCTGTCGTAATGCCGACAATCCTGACAGGGACCACAGGGGTTGACCGCACAGCGAATGTAAGGCGATCGCGCATTATATTTGCAGCTAACTTTGCCAATCACATAACCAAATCCATCAATGCAGGTCATCTCGGCGGGTGCTGGTGCTTTGAGCTTTAAAGGTATAGGCGTGGAGATCGCCGCCGAATTTATTTGCCGATAATGAGCTTGGGTACGGTGAAGCATCCAAAGGGATAGGATTGGTGGCGCTACACCCACTAATAAAATGATGATGATATCTAACATAATGCTTAACATGGTGATAGTTCAACATGTGGCGAAGTTGAAGCTCAAATCAAATCTGTATCAAGATTTACTAAGCGATGTCTAGTCCTAGCATAGCTCTTAATAATAGTGATACGCCAATAAATCCACTAACGATCGCCGAAATCATCGCGATCGCCGTTAGAGGCTTGTTGAATAAGGGAATAATCGGCGCAATCACTACTGACAGAACACCGCCAGTGATTAGGGCTAAAAATTTGGGATAGCGGAGCAGGTTTTGGATAAAGTTTTTCATCGTTTAATTAGTTTAATGCATTAGTATGTAAAGCCGCTCAGTACCTTTTAAGCCTGTAGATTTGTGCTTTTTATACCAATTCACAGAAGTGTTGCAATACTTCTGTGAATTGAAAACCAAACCCTGTAAGGGTTTCAAAAACATAAAATGGCTATGCCATTTTGTGTTTTGGGATTAGCTGTGGATAAGGCAAGGTTGAGATTTTATGATCGCTATTGTAAGTAGTATTATCTGACAAATATTTTGTCAAAGCTTCAGGATGATAATCCCAGTTTAATAGACCAGCTAGCCCCATAAACAAACCGAAGGCGGCAGGAACCATGGCTGCACCATAGAGCCAGCCTTTTTGAGTGAGAGATGTCATCGCGAGCAAAGCGATCGCAAGGGCAAACGCGGCTTCTGATAAGTCAAACTGGTCATCATGGACATTCAACTGCTCGTAGAGTTTTTCAGTATCCAAGGCTTGCTGCTGTAGTTTGTCTTTTTCTTGCTCTTGTCTAGCGGCGATCGCTTCATACTTGGCAATTTCTTTACTGTACTCAGCAAGGGCTTTGGGCTGCTGTGTCGCTAGAGCTTGTAACTTTAATTGAGCAACTGTCGATTTGGCAATTTCCGCGCGAACATTTCGAGCTTGATAAAATGCCCATGTATCAATGCGATCGGCTTGAGCTTTTTGCATGGCTTGGACTACATTGCCACTTTTGACTTGACACAGCCCCATAAAAGTGACAAACAAAACTACTGTGATCGCCACGTAATTATTAAGCTGATTCTTATTTTTGGTTTTTTTCTCTTTTAGCTGATCATTTTGCTTTTGAGAGCTGTCTTGATCTCCTAATTCTTTAGGTTCATCTTGGTTGTTTTCCTCAATAATCTCAGAGATATCAGATATTTCCATAACTTTTGGCTGCGTCTTTCTGTAAAAATATTTGCTAAATTAGGACAGTTAAGATATGAAGTGCAATTCACCTTATATCTTATTCAGCTGTTAGATTATATGACAACGTGATGGGTGATCTAGTTTTAGAAACTATTTAAGCAATAAAATCTGGAGTGATAAAGCTTTAAGGGATTCACCAGATCCCCTTTCTAGTAGGAGATCCAAAGAAATTCTTAAGTAGGTACTTAGCGAAATTGTGAAGCAGAAATTTACATTACAGGAAAAATCTATGCAAAAAAAATTCATCAGCGATCGCCTATCAGGCTCACTTCTTTTAGGGATGATACTGGCTGTATTAGAAGTTGGCATCAATCCTTCCTATTCCTATGCTTTGAAGGATATTCCCGCTGAAAAAATCGCGATTGAATCTATTGATCGGCCTATAAATATATCTTCCGAACCAACTCCTACATCAGCAGATGTGCTTTTACAAAAAGCTGAAAAACTTTTTGATCAGGGAAATTTTCAAGAATCTTTAAAGCATTACCAACAGGCTTTAACTAATCATCGTAGCCGAGGCGATCGCCTTGGTGAGTCAATCGCCTTAACTGGGATTGGCTCGGCGCAGATTGGACTATGGCAAGAAGCCAAATCTCTAGAAAATTTGCAGCAAGCACTCGCGATTCAACAGTCACAGCAGACAAGTTCAACATCTGCGGATAGGATGCTTTATCTGAAGGCTGAAGGTGAAACTCGATATCAATTGGGAAAGGCTTATATTGGTCTAGAACAATATGCTAAAGCTCTTCCATTGCTGGAGGAGTCATTAGCAATTCGCAAAACAGTAAAAGATCGCTATCGTGAGGGAAAAACCCTTGCCACGATCGGGATTATTTTTGTGAAGAAATTTGATTTCCAAAAATCGCTCCAGTATTTTGAACCTGCACTAGAACTTAGTCGTGCTGCGGGAAATCGCGCCGCAGAAGCCCAAAATCTTTTCTATCTAGCTACAGCCTATGGGTTACTCGGTCAAAAAGATAAATCTTTAGCGCTGACACGGCAAAGTGCGATCGCATATCAGCAGCTTGGCAATTTTTTAGGAGAGGCAAGTGCACTGAATCTGGAAGCAAATATTTTGAACATATCGTTTGAATACACCAAGGTCTTGCAGCTAAATCTCAAAGCTTTAGAATTGGTGCGCAAGGCAGTCGATCGCCCTCGCGAAGCTGAGCAGCTCAACGCTGTCGCCCAATCCTACCGTAATCTCACCGAATTCCCTAGAGCTATCGAAATCTATCTCCAAGCTGAAAAAGTCTATCAACAACTAGGCGATCGCGCTGGGGAAGGACGCAATTTAAAAAATATTGCTGAAGTCCGTCTTGCTCAAGGACAGACTCGCGAAGCCTTAGTTCTCTTTGAACAGGCGAGTACTATTTATCGAAATCTGACTAATGAGGCTAATGCTAAACCTAGCGATCGCAATACTCTCGCGAGTATTCTCGTTGGTCAAGGGAGCCTCTACACTTCACTTAGTCAATATCCAAAAGCCCTTAATACCCTTCAAGAAGCTATATCGATCTATCAATCGCTGGGTGATGTCATTGGGGAAGGGGTAGCATTAATGTTTACAGGAGCGGTTTATTCGCAATTAGGGGAGCCTGAGAAAGTATTAGAACTTTTTAAAAAATTACCTAAATCAATTACAAGCGTACCCCAAATCCAAAAAATGCAGCAATCCATAATTGCAGCATTAAGCACAAATCCATCTTCAAAAGATCCCCAAGCCCAATTAAAATCCACATTGAGCTTATTAGATTTTTTTAAACAGTCAGGCAATCGCGCTTATGAAGCCTCAATGCTTTCACAGTTGGGCTCTATATATTCGGATCTGAATCAATCATCGCAAGCGATCGCCTCCCATCAACAGGCTTTAGATATTTATCGCTCCATCGGCGATCAGGCTGGTATTGGTTCTGCTCTTTATAGTCTTGGTTTAACCTATACCTTGTCAGATCAGAATGACAAGGCTTTTCAGGCTTTTCAAGCCTCAATCCCCTATGCTCGTGAAGTTGGAGATCGCAACCGAGAAAGTAAACTAGTCGGGAATTTGGGCTTATTGATCAGGCGACAATATCCTGAACTAGCGATCGCCTTTTACAAACAATCAATTAATCTAACTGAATCAATCCGCAAAGAATTGCGTGCACTTTCTAAAGAGCAGCAAAGTTCCTATCAACAGACTGTTGCCGCTAACTATCGTGTCTTAGCCTCGCTTTTATTAGAAAAAGGACGAGTAATGGAAGCATTACAGGTTTTAGATTTGCTGAAAGTACAGGAACTCCAAGACTATTTACAAAACGTCAAGGGGAATGAGCGAACTGCCCAAGGAATCTATCTGTTTCCTGAAGAGAGTTCACAAGTTCAAGCAATTACGGCTCAGCCGATAAATTCTATTAAATCATTAGTAGACGGGAATCAAAAGATCGCTCAACAACTGCTTCAAATCTCACCCACAGAACTCAATCGAGTCCCTGATTATTTGCAAAAGCTGCCTCAAGGTCATGCTTTGCTCTATCCATTGCTTTTAAGCAATCGCTTAGAGTTGATTCTATTTATACCTAACAAACCACCAATTCATCGATCTGTGGCGATTAAAGAAGTAGAGATCAACCAACTAGTTATAGATTTTAAATCAGGGCTACGTGACACTGACTCGTTGGATATGATTGAACCCGCAACTAAGCTCTATAATCTTCTAATCAAGCCTATCGAAGCCGACCTTGCGAATACGAATACTATTCTCTATGCTCCTGATGGATTCCTACGCTATATCCCAATTGCCGCTCTCTATGATGGCAAACAATGGCTAGTTGAGAAGTATCGCGTTAATAATTTAATTGCTTATAGTCTCAGCGACTTCACACAAAAGCCACAAAGGCAACTTCGCATTTTAGCGGGAGCATTTGGTGGTGCTCAAAATACTACCAAGTTCGGGCAGGTTGGTCTACCTGCCACAGTTACCGAAGTTCAATCTATTTCTGATGCTTTGCCCGATACGACAAAACTAGTGGCAAACGATTTCAGTCGTAAAGCTACTGAAGTCCAAATGCAAAATAAAAATATTGTCCATTTGGCGACTCATGCCGAGTTTAACTCTGGTAAGCCCGAAGATTCATTCCTGATTTTTGGTAATGGCGATAAGATTTTGCTCAGTGAAATGAAGGATTTACCAATGTCAAATGTTGACTTAATCGTTCTCAGTGCTTGCCAAACTGGGGTTGGGAAATTAGGCAATGGTATCGAGATTTTGGGCTTTGGTTATCAAGTGCAAAGGGCTGGCGCGAAAGCAGCGATCGCATCTCTCTGGCAAGTCAGTGATGAGGGGACGCAAGCATTAATGCAAGCGTTTTATAACGATGTTAAACAAGGCGATCGCTCTAAGGCTGAGTCTTTACGTCAAGCGCAAATCGCGACAATTCGCTCTAAAAATTTCTCGCATCCCTTCTATTGGTCGGCATTCATTTTAATTAGTAATGGTTTGTAATAATGAAATTATTTTTAAGCTTTGGGATTCTTTCAGTTGCGACATTCTTGTCATTTGTCCATATCTTAAATGCAGAAGCAGTTTCGACAGAAAATCTAAGCTTTGAACAGTGGTGCTTGCAAAAAAAATCACGCTCTCCTGAAACTAAAAATACAATTGATGTACTACTAAAAAAGTCTGGCACTCAAGACTGCAAAGCGGCTGATAAAAATCTCAATAGTCTTTCTGAACTTAAGCTCGAAAAGAATCAGATCAGCGATATTCGACCGATTGCTAGTTTGAAAAATTTAACGAAGTTGGGTCTTGACAACAATCAAATTAGCAATATTCAACCAATAGCTAGTTTGAAAAAACTAACTGAAATCTATCTATCAAGTAATCAAATTAAAGATATTAAGGTTCTAGGGGATTTAGTTGACTTAACTGAAATCAACTTGAATAGCAATCGAGTTATTAATATCGCTCCACTCACAAATTTGTCTAAACTAAGAGTCCTCAACCTGCATGGCAATAGCATCACCAATATTAAGCCTTTACAGAAGTTAAAGAATTTGAGTGTGTTATCGTTGTCTAAAAATCAGATCAGTGACATCAAGTCGATAGCAGGTCTAATTAATTTAAAAGTACTTTGGCTCTAT
Source organism: Pseudanabaena sp. OTE_75_metabat_487_sub (assembly GCA_031378395.1). Lineage (GTDB taxonomy): Bacteria > Cyanobacteriota > Cyanobacteriia > Pseudanabaenales > Pseudanabaenaceae > Pseudanabaena. Next base: position 8,605 of record JANNDZ010000353.1, on the reverse strand, counting down.
AGTAATCAGATTAGTGATATTAAAGCCTTAGCAAGTTTAAATCATTTATCTAGACTTGAACTGCACCAAAATCAAATTAGTGATATTAAGTCTTTACAGGATTTGAAAAGCTTGACGCTTCTTTCTCTCTCTGAAAATCGAATTAGCAATATTAAGTCTTTATCAAGCTTGACTAATTTGAGCACACTCTATCTCTCCAATAATCAAATTATTGATATTCAGTCTCTAGCAGGTATGCCTAGTTTATATAGGCTCGAACTTCATCAAAATCAAATTAGTAATATTAATCCACTATCAGGCTTATTAAATCTCAGGTCACTAACTCTTTTTGATAACCAAGTTAATGATATTAGACCTCTAGAAAAATTGTATAATCTAACAGAGCTTTGGCTATCTAGTAATAAAATTAGTAATATCAAACCGCTAGCCAATATTATTAATTTGAACACACTCTATCTCTCCAATAACCAAATTAGTGATTTGCGACCTTTGTCTGGTTTGATTGGATTGAATAAGCTATATCTGTATAATAATGAGATCAGTGATGTGAAGCCTTTATCTAGTTTAAATAACTTAACTGAGCTTGGTCTAATTGGCAATCAAATTGCAAATGTTAAACCTTTATCTAGTTTGATTAATTTGACTTTTTTAGAGCTCAATGACAATCAAATTAGTGATATAAATCCTCTAGCCAGTTTGACTAATCTCAATCATCTTAGTATTAGCAAAAATCAAGTTAGTAATATTAAGCTAATATCAAGTTTGGCTAAATTGAAATTCCTTAATCTTCTAGGAAATAAAATTGTTGACATTACGCCTCTAGTAAATTTAACTAATCTAATTGAACTTGATTTGAGTGCCAATAAAATCCAAGATATTAAGCCCCTATCAAGATTAACTAAATTAACTAAAGTTAGTCTTCAAGGCAATCGAATTAGCCAACAACCTTGCCCAATTCAGCCAGAATCTATTTGTGATTTTTTAACGCCTGCTTCTCCTCCAAACCCATTAAATTAGTACTTTTTGTGATGAGAGGCGATCGTTTAGCTGAGGCGTTTATGATTCTATTCCCATGCTTCCAACTCGATCGCCACATTACGAAACAGCGCCAGAATGCGATCGCGACGCACTTCAAAATTAGCGGCAACCAGAATAAACCCAATCCCCGCAAAGATACCAAGCGCCCACATCAGGAAAGAATATTGGGTGACTAAAGTTACGGCTTGGGAGATCACTAGTAAAATAAAAGTGAACGTTCCCATAAATAGATAGGCTCGGACTCGGAATGCCAGCCCTGCAATAATGAAGGCGGCACTTAAGCCCCAAGTTGAGAGTGCAATACTGGGATTAGTAAAGGAATAAACAAAGGCAATTAGTCCCATGCCACCACTTAAAAGGCTTCTAAAAGCATGGCGTAGAGCTTTAGTACGAGGCGATCGCAGGTTTGGTTCAACTTGAGCAAAATATAGTCCAGTGAAGCCAATCACACAAATATTGATCAAAAATTTGAAGCTGGAGAATTCATTGAGACTCTGGGATACATTCTGGGAAATCGCCCAATCCCATAGAAAAACAGTGATGTAAGTGGCGCGGATTTGGTCTTGGACTTTGGCATAGATAGCATAGAAAATTCCGACGATGATTAGACATGGTATAGCGATCGCACTTTGAGTAATAAATGTAAAAATCAACGGTAATGCGAAAGCAGAGTTATGCCAAGGTCGTTTGTCCCAGCCCCATTCTTCCCAAGGTGGCTGATAGAGTATCGCCGCAACGATACAGGCGATCGCAGCCGCATAGGGTTGAATCAAGTTATTAATCAGCCAAGGATTTGGAAATGCTAAGAAGACGAAATACGCGATCGCACCAACCGCAGTAGTTAGCCCTGTATAAATCCAAAGTTCTGATCCCCCTAAATTCCCCTTATAAGAATCCATCCCCACCTTTACAAGGGGGGCTAGGGGGGATCTCTTACCCTGCGCGATCGCATAGGCTGCCAAGGCGATCGCCACACCGCCGCCGATGACACCATTGGTTGTTGCAACAGATAAGCCGCTTCCAAATAATAGAAAGATTGCGCTCGCAGTCCAATGTAGATGTGCCGAAATGCCAAGCTCCTTATGTGAGAGTCGTAAATATGGGGCGATCCAGTTAGCAAAAATCTTGTAGGCATAGGCGATCGCGCAACCTAATACCGCTAGAACAACTAAGCCATCGCCAAGGCTACCACCTTGAGAATTAGACACCATTTGATAGAAGAGCAACTCGTATGCCGAAAAGGTGGCTACAACCATCGAGAGATAGGTGAGCACTTTAAAAACGGGATTGGATTGAGAAGATCTGCGCCCAATGCCGATGCCGATTAGCGATGTACTCAGCGAAAATAAGCCTGTGAGACTGCTAAAGTTACCAATCCTTAATAGTGAACCCATCACCCCATAAATTAATGGAATAATATCCCAACTGCGGGGATATTCATCTTTGCCTGAGCGTTTCATCCACCAATCGCCGCATAGCTGTGTTACAAATCCGAGCGCAATATTAGCGATCGCTAGCTCAATTGCTGAGCCATTGCTGACCACAACTGCGCCTGAAGTTAGAAGTTCAACACTCCAAGCGATTCCCCATTCTGTCCAAAAAGGCGATTTGCCTGTATCTTGCCAAATCCGATAAACCAGTCCCAAACTGACTAAAACTGTACTGGGCAAAAGATTAACAAATAATTGCGCATCTTGATTAAAGCCAAAAACAAGTGCGGCTTGAGATGTTTGCAAAAGCAGTAAAGCAGTAGTGAGAATCGCTGCCCAAATATCGAAGGCTTGCGAATAGGATTGATTTAGAGGTAAATTGAGGTTAGCAACATGGCGATCGCGACGGTATTTAAGCCAATGATTGAGAACATATAAAAGTAAGACGCTGACAACTGCTCCATTAATGCCAAAGGTTAACTGAGCAATATATCCACCTCCAAATTTAAATTGCCAGAGGAGAGAGGCGATGAACAATAATCCATAACCAACTGTATTAAAGGTGGTTAGGAGTGATTTGCTGCGACGAGTATTGACCAGCATCAGGGCAAAGGCAACACCCAATCCAATCACCCGTGAACCATCGCCATTCCATGTTAAAAACTGCGCGATCGCTAGTCCCGCAATGCTCAGTTTAATCGCCAAATCGCGATCGGTAAATTCGCGCCAAGACCCTAAAAAGGTGAGAGAAAGTGGCACGCATAGCCAAGCTATACCCCAATAACTTGAAGCAACTAACAATTCGCTGCTGTTGACTAAATTACCCCCAACAAGATTTCGTCCTGCCACGGAGGAACTCCACAGCAAGATATAGCTGAGCGCAGCTAAACTTGCGCCGATATGCCATGCACTATCGCGCCATGCTTGTAGATGAAGATTTTCTTCTTGGGGACGCAGGCTCAGCTTCCCAATCACCAAAACACCACTCCATTCAACTAACAACGCGACTAAGAGAAACCCAGCCCATGCAAAGATAGCTGTGGAACGAGTGAAGAAATATATGCCAGAGACGATCGCACTGAGCATAATGATATGTGCGAAATAAACCAGACTATGCAAGTCTTTGCTAGTAGGCGATCTCTTTGCTTGGACGATAAATAGCGTCACAGCGGAAAGTGATATGTTGACAAATATGGTGGACGGATAGCCAACGCTAAGAATGGTCAGTAAAACTCCAAATCCTAAAGCTAGTAATTCACCCGTATTTGCTAAATGATGCTTTTGGCGATCGCGATAAATTGCAGAAATCACTAAAGTAATAATCAAATAGGGAAACAATAAAATCCCAAACAAATTAATTTCGGATTGAGTCTGAAACCAAGTTAATAATTGCTGAGTGAAATTTCCTTTCCAATACTCAGGAATGATCCTTTGACCTAACCAGAGAATTTGTAAGCCCCAAAAGAATAAGTAAGTTAAATCACTTGATTCTTCGCGTTTAACTAAGCGATCGCACAGCATCCATGCAATCAATAAACTAATCGTAAAAGTCTGCCAAGGGTACTTGTCCCAAACTGATACGAGCCAACCTAAACCGAGGAGGATTTGACCGAGATTAGACTGAAATTTAATCGCTGATGGATTTGTTGTGGTTAAACTTGATGCTGCTGGCGATGCCTCTAAAGGCGATCGCAACTTTTCGGCTTTGTTGGTAATTTGGACTAAAACCCAGCCGCAAACTCCAAAAGCTAAGCCTAATTTAAAAATGGAAACATTCCCAAATAAGAGCGCCCGACTAATGAGTAATACAGTACTATAAGCCCCTGCAATCAGTGCCAGTGGAAATGTCGAACTGTCGGCAGTATTTAAACTTTGGCGGCGATTGAGAAAAGTGGAGATGGCAATGGCAATGATGCCTAGATAGACGGCGATTAATGGATAGTATGGTGATAAGAACCAGCCAAGATGTAGCCAACCCAGAAATAAAATTGCCAAAATTGAGATTTGGCTAAGTTGCCTTTTTGTACGTTTTCGCGGCTTATTAGTTGACAAATCTTCAGAAAGAATCTGGGTCTCTCGAAAGACAAAAGATGTTTCCAATAGAAAAACAGCGATCGCTGAAAGTAAACAACCTGCGATCGCACTGATCCCAATTCCCGCAGGATTTTTTAATAAGCCTAAGCCATCCATTGCCCAAAAATTAGCGGGTACAAGCAGCACTGTCACCAATTGCAATGCACGAGTAGTCATCCGCAAGCGATCGTTTTTGCTTGTCCAGAAACCTACGCCAAAAAAGCCAAGGGTATAGGCAAGCAGCAATAAATATTGTATTTGTGGCGAAAAGTTATCCCATTGACTAGCAGCTAGCAAGCCCGACGAAACCACAACTAGAAACACACCTAAAAATAGCAACCACATGGTGCTGAATTCAGAAAGCAGAGATCGCACTGTTTGCGCGACTTTGCTCGGCTCTTGCGGTGCTTTTACTTTTATGGGTACTTCGACAACACGCGATCGCGGTAATCTGGAGCCAGAAATATTCGCAGTTCGCAAAGTTGTTTCTGAATTTTCAAAACTATTAGCGGTCAATCTGGAAAGTACTGACTCAGCCGCTGTTGCTTTGATTTCGCAAACAAAGCGAGTTTCACCAATTAGCTTGACTGACCTTTGAGTAATTAAGCCTAGCTCTAGCCACAAGTCCAGTCCTTGGAGAATCTGATCATTTTGAAATGCCACAATCGTCAGACGATTTGCCGTACTTCGACCATTGCGCCATTTAAAATCGACCTCAGAAATTAATCCCCACTCAAACCAAGCATCCAGTCCTTCAAGGACGACACTATAGGGAACTGAAATTTCCAGATCTAGGCGCAAATACTGCACGGGGTTGGCTTGCATAGGCGATCGCTCCAAGTCAAAATTCAAAGATCGCATTCATTATATGTTCAGTTGAATCCCCAAAAAGCATGATCGACTTTGCAAATCCTGATAACTGGCTAACCTTGTATGACGCTCAATCGGTAAATGTTAACGGGTTACCCATACCGCCCATTGTGCTTGCTGATATCTATGACTATCGATTTTTAAAAGTGACTGCAATTAACGAGCAAGCTAAGCCAGTGTGGGAATTAGGTGCATATGTAGATTTGATGTTGCCTGACACAATACCAACGGTCAGGGCAAGTCGGTTTGATGTTGATGTCAATGAAACCACTTTGATTCCAGTGCCTCTATGGCTTAAAGATTACAAGCTGCGCATTAAACCCCCTAGATGGTTTCGCTGTCTGACTGTAAAACTTGATGGGTATACAGGAGCATCACAAGCATTTGATATCAGGTATCTAGCTATTAACTGCGGTGGCGAAGCATTTACAGACTTTGAAGGGTTAGAGTGGCTTGCTGACAGTTATTTTGTCCAGACCAACGGGGAGACTGGAAGCAACTCCAATGAAATTCTTGGCACGGACAATGATTTGTTATTTTATAGCGATCGCTACGGTGATTTTATTTATACAATCCCTACCGTAGTCAATGATCTCCATCAGGTAACACTCTATTTTTCTGAACCATACTGGACAGAGTCAAATTCTAGAAAATTTAGAGTTAGGATTAACGGCGATATTGTCTTAAATAACTTTGATATATATGCAGAGTCTGGTTTTGAAACTGCGATCACTAAAACTTTTGAAGTTAATCCTATTGATGGCAATATTGTCATTGAAATGGAAACTATTATCGATAATGCATTGCTTAATGGTTTTGTGATTAAGTACTCAAATAGCTTATAGAGCAAGTGTTTGCATACTCTATATGGATGTATCCATACCTTTGATAATTAACAAAACTGTAGCTAGGCAACTTAATTTGTTGGCGTGAATATTCTAATTTTGTATCCATATCCCAGAAAACTGACTTATCTAGAAAACTGCCAGACAGGCTGAAGCCACATTGAAACGTTCCTAAACCATCAAGCAAGTATTTAGATAAATCAGGCAATGGTGACGGTTCAGGCTGAACTATTGACTTATTTAGGTTCGATGGTGCAAACCTTTTACTGCTTTGCACTGGAATATCATCAAATGCAAATGCGATCGCAATTGCATTTTTAGGAATTTTGATTAATTTAGTGCTGGCAATATTTTCCCATGTAGATAAATCAGCAGTTTTCTCTTCTATTTTCCTTTTAACATGGTCTAAAACTACTTCCTTTATGTAATCAAGTAGAGCATTCATTAAGAACTTCAGTGGAGCTTTATATAAAACCAACAATCTTATTAATTTTGGCAAAAGCATTATGGGACTACCTTTCGGGATTGGTACTAACTCATTTTGAGGGTTTAGTATCGTTGCGTCGTAGGTAGTTGACTCGTCCCTTGCTAATTCTAAAGCAATACTCAACACGCTATTTATTTCTAGCTGTGCAAGTCCTATTTTCTCCTCACTGTCTGGGTTTGAGAATATAATTCCGTTCGATGACCAAGCATTTTGATTAATAACTAATTGAGTCGTAATCATAGTCAATGGGTCAGAATCATTCGCGGTTAAACCATCACAGAATTTGTCATAAATATCTGCAATTTTCGAGTAAATATCAACTAGTGTCTGTGCTTGTGTCATGGCTCGTATGTACAGCTGCCGTCATCAACATTTGCATCAGGATTGTAATTTAAGGCGCTGCTATCTGTACATCCTGTTATTTCTACATAAAAATACTCGTTCCAAGCTTCTGTAAACCATATATCAAAATCACTTGAGCAGTCTGGATTATCCCGATAAAGGTCAGTAATTTGAAAGTCACTAAGCCCTCTATTAAGGTCACCAATTGCATATGCCCTGCTAAAATCGCCTACTCCTTCTGGGTCTGAGTCACCTAGATATAACCTACCTGTCGATGCTATCTGGGTTGCAACTGCCGTGACTTCTGCCATTAGTGGCTCACAACCATAGAGACAGCTACCATCATCAGAATTTGCATCAGGGTTGTAATTAGTTGCACTTGGATCGGTGCAACCTAACACTGTTTGCTCACATTTCAATAACGCGACGTTTTTACTGATTCTTACTCCACAACTTTGAAACTCAGTTACCGCAATTGTTTCTAAGGTTCCATTTGTTCTAATTACTCTATTCTTAGGTTTTCTAAACGTTGTAGAACAATCTATATGTATTGGAACTGTGACATTTACTAACTCGCATTCACCCTCTGGAGTCGCCACACAGAGCGGGTCAGCAGGATATAACCCACAAAAATCATCTATTTCTTCTGGGACTATAGGAGGTAATGGACAATCTGGATAAGGAAAAGTTTCAAAAATATTAGCGTCGTCAAATGGAAAGAAGTCTAGACCATTTCTGGAATAGTACATCTGGTTATTTATTGCACCGTCACTCACAAAACCGCTCAGTGTCTCGTTTTGTCTAAATCCCTCTACATAGCTAGTTACATATTGTGTTGCAGTCAATTTAAGTCTAATGTTTGAGATTCCTGCTGGTATTACTGTTTCATTAGCAATATAGATCGAGTAATTATTTTTATAGTAGTTTGGGAATACCTCACCATTTATCGTCTCGTTTCCATACTGTATTGATGAAGCTATCCAAAAGCCATGACACGATCGTATTGCACCAAAACCATTTGGGTTATTTGCAATATAAATATTTTTACATCTTGCAATAGCACCTGTATTTACTCCTGTTAATGGGTCATATTGTATACATGGCGCAGGTTCTATAAATATTGGTGGTGTTTCTCTTATTGGCAAGTTATTGTCAATGTCTGGCTGATCGGGTACACATTCACAAATCTCAAACCATTTCTTTCTTAGCCATGTATTTACAATTTTCTCGAGTATTTTTGTGCTTTCACCTGACAGTATTTCATTGACTGTAAAGAACTTTTCTAAAATTGGTACTAACTCAGCAATAAAGATAAATATATCTGAGATATTAATATCTTCAAGCTGCACTGGTACAGGTCTTGAGCATAATACAGTAGTTGATATTTGATTAGTTAGTTCGTCTATAACTAGGTCGTAACTTGTTCTAGCAACTTGTTTTAATATGTCCTTAAAAATATCGTCGCCATTGCCTTTATTCGGGTCTAATGCTGCTATTTTCTTGATTGCATCAGGTATCAA
>JANNDZ010000341.1:0-9681 GCA_031378395.1 Pseudanabaena sp. OTE_75_metabat_487_sub | reverse complement strand
TCGACAAGTTAGGGAGAAAAGAATTTGCGATCGCAAATTCTTTTCTCCCTAACTTGTCGAATAAAATGCTAAAAATATGACAACTCTATCAAGAGGGTCTCAAAAGAGGGACTTATTATGCTGCCAAAGTCTATCCAATCTAGTATCCCCAAAGTCCAAACTAGCTTTTCGACCTTCGACCCGCGTTATTTTTCACAGATCATAGTTACTTCTGAGCCGATTACCGATGAGTGGCGACGTTGGATTGCGGATAGTAAGTTTGCGGGTATTGATGACTCTGTGATTTTGCAACAGCTAATTGCGCATGGAATTAGTCCTAGTTCAGCAAAGTTAGAAGTAGGCTCCATTAACCGAAACCCTTATTTTCAATCGGGTCATAAATTTGTTCAGTTACTTCAAAAATCAGAATCCCACGCCAACATTCTCGCTGAGTTAGCCTCACTGTCTCCTCATTCTCAATCTATTGACAGTAAACCTAACATCTCACGCGCTGATTTCCTAGAAAATTACTACGCTAAAAATATCCCTCTAATCCTCACTGATATTACGAAAAATTGGCAAGCGCTTTCGCTTTGGAACCCAGAATATTTAAAGGAGAATTATGGTCAGGTCGAGGTTGAAGTACAAAGCGATCGCAATCGCGATCGCTTATATGAGCTTAATGTCGATAAACATCGTCAAAAGATGCAAATGGCTGATTATGCTGACAATGTCGTAAATGGGGGCGCAACGAACAACTATTATATGGTTGCAAACAATGGCAATGTTGAAAAAACTGCTTTACGGGGTTTGCTAAATGATATCGAGATATTTCCCGAATATCTCGATCCTCAAAATATTAACGGCACTACTTTCTTTTGGTTTGGTCCTGCTGGAACGATTACACCTTTACACCATGATCCTGTTAATCTGATATTTGTTCAAGTATACGGTCGTAAAGTATGGAAGATTATTCCGCCATATTTCACGCATAGGCTCTATAACTACAGAGGGGTTTTTAGTGCAGTAGATGTTGAGAACCCTGATTATGAGGCTTATCCATTATTTCATCAAGTTCCGATTATCGAAGTAACTTTAAATCCTGGAGATGTAATCTTTATGCCTGTTGGATGGTGGCACACCGTCAAATCTCTGGATATCAGCATTTCCATGTCTTTTACTAATTTTATATTTCCAAATAAATACGAATGGAAGTATCCTGCAATTACAAATAATGAGTAATCCAAATCCATCAAAAATGATAGCTATAAATTGATTTTGAAGAAAGTTCGCCTCAGGCGAACTTTCTTCAAAATCAATTTTTAAAACGAGAATTGCTAAAAACTCTGTTTTTGTGATTTTGTAGTGGCATTATGCGATATCCTAGATAGGCTGTAAAAAACACACGCTTGAGGCTTCGGGTGTTTAAAGTTACTTGTAACTTTTAAATTCCATCTCAGGCGCAAGGATAAACCCGAACAATAGGAGAAAAATTAAATGGGAGTCGTAACCCTAGCCCAGTTGCTAGAGTCTGGAGTTCACTTCGGGCATCAAACCCGTCGTTGGAACCCCAAGATGGAGCCATACATCTTCACCGAGCGTAATGGCGTTCACATCATTGACCTAGTTCAAACTGCTCAATATCTTGAAGAAGCTTATGTTTATTTGCGTCAAGCATCTGAACAAGGTAAAAAAGTCTTGTTTGTTGGTACCAAGCGTCAAGCAGCTGGTCTGATCGCTCAAGAAGCAGCTCGTTGTGGTAGCTACTACATCAACCAACGCTGGTTGGGTGGAATGCTCACCAACTGGACAACAATCAAAACCCGTGTCGATCGCCTGAAGGATCTTGAACGTCGCGACGAAAGTGGCGCACTCGATCGCCTTCCTAAGAAGGAAGCATCGACTCTTCGCCGTGAAATGGAAAAGCTACGCAAGTACCTTGGCGGCATCAAGCTGATGCGTAAACCACCCGACATTGTGATCGTGGTTGACCACAAGCGTGAGTACAACGCTGTTCAAGAATGCCAAAAGTTGAAGATACCCATTGTGTCTTTGCTTGATACCAACTGCGATCCTGATAGCGTTGACATCGGTATTCCTGCAAATGACGATGCAATTCGCTCGATCAAGTTGATTGTCGGTAAGCTTGCCGATGCAATCTATGAAGGTCGTCATGGCGACATCGAAGATATCGAGTATGAAGTATCTGCTGAAGATGCTGAAGCTTATGTCGAAGAAGAAGCTGCTGCTTAATTCTTCTTTAAACATAAAAAAAGGAGGCGTAAAGTGCCTCCTTTTTTTACTGGCATTAATAAACTTCATCGTGACTACCAATATCGACTAAATCTTTAACTAATTTCATGTTTTAAATCTTGAATATAAGTTTTTACATCACTAATCTCGGTAAAGCCCGATAAACCTTCCTGTTTAATTTTTTGTATGGTTTTTAAGCATTGATGTTGATCTATTGCGAGATCTTCATCAGATTCTTGCTCTATCTCACTATTAATTCCCAAGCGAAAATAGTGAATCAGATCATATAGAGCAGATAGTTTAGATTCGGGAATATATTGCAACTCATTAATGATGGCATCTTTACTTGACATTGCTCGATACCTGTAAAAGTAGTGTTGAAAATATTGCTATTGATAAATTTTACCTAATAATACCGATCTCTTTGCACCTGTGACGCTGGGTAAATTACCAGAACGCTCTTTGAGACGCAAATACCCCAACACTGCAAATGCGATCGCCTCTTTACTATCACCACTCATCCCAAAGTCATCAGTACGCTTTACGATCGCAGGAGCTAATAGATCTTGTAAGCGTTCCATCAAATAACCGTTGCGCCCACCGCCGCCGCCAATCAAAACTTCATTGGGAAATACGGGTAGAAAATCACGATAACTCTTAGCGATCGCCCTAGCCGTAAACTCAGTAAGTGTAGCCAAAATATCGTAATTGCTCAAATGTTGGCATTCCGCTAAACGCACTTCTAAATAGTCAGGACTAAATAATTCGCGTCCTGTGGATTTCGGCGGTGCAGTTACAAAAAATTCTTGTTCTAGCCATTTATTGATTAAATCTAAATCTGGGTTACCTTGACGAGCGATCGCGCCATCCAGATCAAAGGATTCACCAAATAGTTTTTGGGTTGCCATATCCATCAGTACATTACCAGTCCCATTATCAAAACCAAAAACCTGATCTTGATTCTCAATTGAGCTGGGAGGCAAATAAGTTAGGTTACTGATCCCACCAATATTTTGGCAGACGCGATATTTAGTTGGATCTGAAAGCAGCAAAACATCTAACATCGATACGAGTGGAGCGCCCTGACCTCCAGCCTCAATATCAGCAACCCGAAAATCACTGACTGTCTTGATCCCCGTCAATTCTGCAATTACTGCACCCCGCCCAAGCTGCACCGTGTAGCCCATTTGATCCCCAACAGGAGGACGATGAAATACAGTTTGACCGTGCGAACCAATCAAGTCGGGCTGCCGATCGCCCTTTTCCATAATTGCGATCGCGGCTTTAGCAAAACTCTCAGCAATCCGATCATCTAGTTCACATATTTGCTGTAGCGATCGCGGTTCTCCAGCACAGACCGCTAATATTTCAGCTCTTAGATCGTCGGGGTATGCGTAAGTATGCCCTTCGATTAAATTAGTTTCGAGATGATTGTGGCGATCGCTAATTTCCACTAAAGCAGCATCAATGCCATCGACCGATGTTCCACTCATCAATCCGATCGCTAATATTTTGTCAGTTGGTGCATTAATCATGAATTTTAACTAAAAAGATAATTGCGATCGCCTACCCCTGTTCTTACTTTTCACGTCATCTCTGAAATGCCTTCTAGGCAAGGATTCTAGGATTAGCCATATTTGCAATAAGCCTTGATTAATGACAATATATAACGGTAGAATAAGGCTTGTGGCGGTAGGAATATTGACGGTTACCCTGGAATAAAAAGATAACGGGAAAAGTAAGACCCCTGTTAAGGTGACCAACCAACTTGCGTGATCATAGCGATATAGCTCCGTAAAATTTCATACCAAAAGTCCAAGAAAATGGATTTTTGAAGGCTGAAACAACCAATCTACGTTCGCTATTTTTGCACCTTAACAGGGGTATTGCGATCACCTTATATTTATTAAGCCTGTTTCCGATTGAGCATCTCAATCATCAGTCTGATACTTTCGGCTTGAGTCTGAGCAACAATGGCTTGTTGTCTGGTAATTTCTTTGATTTCTAGTAATTCGGTGTGAAGAGATTCGCTTTGAGATTGTGATTTAATGGCTTGCTGTTTAATAATCTCCTTTATTTCAACAAGTTCGGCATGGAGAGTTTCACGCTGCTCCCTTGCCTCCTCTCTGACGCTGTTTATCTCAGCTTTGACTGTTGGCAGTTCGAGGTAAAAAGCCTCTATGAGCCTACCTATTTGTTCGCCTTGCTGGTCTATCTTGTCAGCTATCCGATCTACTTTGTCGGCAAATCTGTCTAATCTTTCATCTGTCCATCTTTCAGTCATTGTTTTACGATCTTATTTACTTTTATTTTATGTTGAGTTTGTGTGATTCAGATCTGAAAATTTACAATCGCATCTATCTCTATTTGACGCGGGATTAGAATGTAAATCAATATTTATCCGTTCCTATATACATCTCGTCTATGTTTACATTGCAACAGTAAAACAGTTTTATTTACATCAAGAATTTCGTATCGAACTCGGTAGTCTCCTATTCTCACACGATATTCATTTTCATAGCCTTTGAGCTTTGTTACTCCATCAGGGCGTGGATTATCTGATAGTTGTGAAATTTTAGCGTAAACTCTATCTTTAATCTCATTAGGTAAATTGTCTAAATCTTTTTGGATAGATTTAGTGACAATAATTGCATAGGTCATAGCTATTTTTGAGCAATATACTCACTAAATACAATGTATTCACCACTTTTATACTCTTTACGTACCTTTTGAATTTCTGAAGCTGTCTTATCATCTTCTAACCAGTCATTTTCTTCTGCTTCTGAGATCGCCTCATCCAAAATTAGCCAGAGTTGATGTTTTTCTTCTAAGCTCAGAGCATTGATTGACTCAATGGCAGAGTGTAATGCTTGGGTCATAATTTACACCTTGAGATTTTAAATTTGTTCACTATTTTACTAATTTGCGTTACACGATATAGGATCTACGTCTTTACATTCGACAGGTGAGTTGTTGCAGGTCATGTGATAGTATTATAGTCACGTGACCTTAACTAATGATGATTATGACAATTAAAACTGTACTGACTGAGGTTGTTGACTATCCTGTCTTTGAGGCTACTCACAGAGGTTATTTAAACATAGCTGATTCAGAAATTCCTTGTGCTGTCCTGAAAAATGGAAAGCGCGTAATTTCTCAGACTGGTCTATTCAAAGCCTTTGACCGTCCTAGAAAAGGCGAAAAGAGGCAAGAAGGATTGCCATCTATAATTGGTGCAGCAAATTTGTTGCCTTATGTCACTGAAGAACTTAGAGAAAAAGGTAAAACAATTCATTATTTTCATACTAATGGCACTATTGCTGCTGGATATGATGCTGAATTTATCCCTTTAATTTGCACTCTTTACTTGGATGCTAATAAAGCTGAGCCATCAGTTCTTGTTGCTTCTCAAATGAAATTAGTTGAGCGTGCTGAGATTTTACTGCGTATTCTAGCAAAGGTTGGAATTACAGGTTTAATAGACGAGGCAACAGGTTATCAATATGATCGTGAAAAAGATGCCTTACAAGCTCTGTTGTCAAAGTATATTGCTGAAGAGTTTTTACCTTGGACTTCTCGTTTCCCAAGAGAATACTATCAAGAGATATTTAGGTTGTATGGGTGGAAATATGACCCACTATCTCTGAAACGTCCTCAATTTATTGGCAAATTCACTAAAGAATTTGTGTATAACGAGATGTCACCAGAAATTTTAAAAGAGCTTGAAATTAAAAATCCGACTCTAGAAAATGGTAGGCGACGACGTAAACACCATCAACATCTTACTGAAGAGATAGGGGTTCCTCATCTAGAGCGTCATCTTACAAAGTTAGTTACAGTTATGCAGTTGTCCGACAGTATTGATGATTTTAGGGATAATTTCAATAGAGCCTTTAGAAGAACTAATCAACTTAAACTTGATATGACATCAGAGAATTAGTAGAAGTTAGTAGATTTAAATTCTAAATCGATACATAGCACCCAGTGCAAATTAAAACTTACACTGGGCGCTTAGATTAATTATTACAATTTAGTGACAAATAGAAATTACTTCATCCACTCGGTGTGGAAAAATTCGCCTCTAGGCTTATCGGTGCGCTCATAGGTGTGAGCACCGAAGTAATCACGCTGAGCCTGTGTCAAGTTTTGAGGTAGGCGATCGCGTCTGTAGCTATCGAAATAATCGAGAGATGCACTAAACGCGGGGATCGGAATACCCAACTGTGCCGCAGCCATGACGACCTTGCGCCAAGCTGCTTCTTTGGTCAGAATAGTCTGCGTGAAGTCGGGATCAACTAACAAATTAGGCAATTGAGGATTGCGTTGAAAAGCTAGCTTGATCTTGTCAAGGAAAGCAGCACGGATAATGCAGCCACCTTTCCAAATACGCGCAATTTCGCCAAGATTTAAGTCGTAGCCAAACTCGCGAGAGGCTGCACCCAAAAGCGCCATACCTTGAGCGTAGGAACAAATTTTGGAGCAGTAAAGGGCATCACGTACCGCATCGATAAATTCTTGGCGATCGCCTTCATATTTACCAGAAGTTGAACTGATTAGAACCTTCGAGGCAGCCACCCGTTGTTCCTTATATGAAGACATCACCCGCGCAGTCACCGCCGCGATCATCGTGGGGATCGGTACGCCCAGATCAAAGGCACTTTCCACAGTCCATTTGCCCGTCCCCTTTTGACCAGCCGCATCCACAATCTTGTTAACTAATGCATCCCCAGTGAGCTCATCAGTTTTTGTGAAAATATCAGCTGTGATATCGATGAGATAAGAATCAAGCTCTGAGCTTTTCCATGCGGTAAAGGTTTCATGCAATTCACTTGCCGTCAAGCCTAAACCAGTACTGAGCAAATCGTATGCCTCAGCAATCAACTGCATATCGCCATATTCAATGCCGTTATGCACCATTTTTACGTAATGCCCCGCACTGCCTTTGCCAATGTAGGTCACACAAGCGCCATCATCGACTTGAGCAGCAATTTTGGTCACAATCGGCTCAATTTCTGCATATGCAGACTTTTGTCCGCCAGGCATCATGCTAGGTCCATTGAGAGCACCTTCTTCGCCGCCACTCACACCCATGCCGATGAATTTGAGATTGATCGCTTCTAGCTCTACGGTGCGTCGTTCAGTATCGCCAAAGAGCGAGTTACCACCATCAATAATAATGTCGCCTTCTTCCAAAAATGGAATTAGCTCTTGGATTACAGCATCAACGGGTGCTCCCGCCTTCACCATAATCATCATTTTGCGGGGACGCTCTAGCGAAGCAACAAAATCTGCGATCGTGAATGTACCTTTGAAATTCTTGCCAGCAGCGCGGGTTGCCAAAAACTTATCGGTTTTGTCGCGACTACGGTTGTAGACACTCATCGAAAACCCATTGCGCTCGATGTTTAGAGCAAGGTTTTCACCCATCACAGCCAAACCAATCAATCCAAAATTTTGCTTGTCAGATGTCATAAAATCCTCACTATCCATGAACGAATATGCTTCATTCTCAAAATACAAATCCAAAATAAGTAGCTAGGTACAATTAAATATAAAGCCCCAATATCCGTACCGTTCGCTAATCGGGCGGTACAAATATTGCCTATGGTTTTTAATTATGCCGAGTTACTTATAAGCAATTTACCTAACTTACAGCGCTTTGCGCTCAAACCCTAACCGATAAATTTTTTGAAAGTGCTGTTTTGCAACACTTTCAAAAAATTTATTGTAATTAGTTAGCTCGAAAACTGCTGTAGGTACAAAAAGTATCGTAAGCGCTGATTTAGCGGGGATCGCAAATCCTTTGTAAATCCTTAATACCATCAGTCTCAAAATTGCTCCACATACATCATAGAATGTCGATAGCTATAGAAAAGTAAGCAAAGATGATGCTTTGAGCCGTCTTTAGCATATTGTTTTCGATAGATGTCAATGAAATTCTATAAAGTACTCTGTCATGTATTAACAGGACTGCTTGAGAACGGTGTATGCTTATTTCAGTTAGGATATCTAAATCTAAATCTTAACTAATGCTAGATTTGGTAATTGTTGCTAACCAAACTAAAGCCACAAAGCCAATTAGCAAGGGGATAGGTTAGACTACCTAAATATTTTATTTTTTTGCGGAACTTAGTTTAGGTAGATTTTAAATATGCGGTTATCTCAGTCTTAACTGAGATAAGTATCAACTAAAATTCTTTCTTATACAGTTTGTATAAGAAAGAACTTAATGTGGTTTATACTCACATATTTTTCTAGCAATTGCTTAGTAAGGTCTAGTCCGCAATTAGACAGCTTATTTTTCTGGAGGTTCAGATGAGTAAAATCAATAAGTCCAGCCAATCCGATGACTCAAATAGTAAATTACCAAAATCTGTTACACCTAAACCTCCGATTAAAGACTTGCCTAAATTAGAAGTTGTCAAAGTTATCGCTCCAAAGTCTCCAGAGTCTAATCCACTTGAAGAGCAGGAATCAATACAGCAGAACGAGGTACCAGTTAAATCTGTGTCATCCGTTCCCAAGATTATCCCTGCCGCAGCAAGAGTAAAGCTACCTAGCTTAAATCGTGGTGGGGATATTCAACCCGTCGTAGTTAATAGAACTGAAGAACCTCAAGAAAACAAAGTCTGTTTACAGCCAATCCCTGAACCAACAGAGCCATTTCAGTACAGAGCGATCGGCGTAATCAACGGCAAATATATTGCTAATGAAGATAATTTTGCAAAGGGATATATTCTAACGTCAGATGGTTCTCAAGTTGATGCCGTCCTACTGGGTAAAATTATTTCCATTGTCAAAAAACGCTTAGAAAGCGATCGCGAATATTTGTGGGTAGTATATCCGCGCACAAATGACAAAGCAGGTAAATTACATGTTCAGATATCTGGCGTGTGGGCTCCTATTGAACTTGGAAAACCTGATATACCAATCGATCCTCATGTTCAAGATGGTTATTTCTCGGTGCGGGGCGAGATTTCAAGTCAGTCGATCGAAGATAACTCTGTCATCGTTAAGGTGCGCCGTACTGAGCAAAAGTTTGACAAGCAAAAGGATAAAGTTACTAAAGAATACACTAAGTTTAAAGTCCGCCTCACAGGCTTGCTGCCGACCGATGCGGTAGGACAGTTCTGGAGTGTAAATGTCCAACGGCAAGGGGATGTTTTGACAATTATTGACGGTGAGTTTATTGGGATTATTCCCTATAAAGGTAAGCGGGGATCACAATTTAAGGGTCGCCCTAGTGGTGGCAAGTTTGCACCAAGGAAGTACAACGATCGCCCCTATAGCGATCGCCCATTTAAGCCTTCCTATGCGAGTGATGGTAGCGACGGTTCTATGTATCCACCCCGTCCAAGATTTTCTTCTGAAGATCGTCCACCCGTTCCAAAGCCAGTAATTAAGCGCAAAGACCCACCTGAAAAGCTAAAAAATAACCACTCGCGTAGC
>JANNDZ010000326.1:0-5194 GCA_031378395.1 Pseudanabaena sp. OTE_75_metabat_487_sub | reverse complement strand
AATTTTTGGGAACAGTACCGCAAGCGATTGAACTCCAATTTTGGCAAGCTATCAGGCACTTACACAGTTTATGCACCAAGCCTTGATAGCGATGTTGAGGAGGCGATTAAAGTTATCGTTAAAACCATGCCAGATCTGGCTGATGAGTTACATCAGTTAGTTGAAGAGGATGACGATGATGATGATTCACCACTAATCAATGAAGATCTCTGGCCAGATAATGCCCTCATCCATATGATGACAATCCCTTGGGAACAGGTAGAGTTTTTACGGAATGCCGATATTCATCATCAGTTTTCTGACGCAATCACTGCGATCTCACTTACCAAAAAAGGTGAAGGGCTTCCTGGACTGATGATCCAGACTTCACGCCCCAAAGCACTGGAATTAATCGAAGAAATCAATAGTTTTGATGGTATCCAGTCTTTGTGTTTCAATCCTGCCGAAGATATCTTTGGTAATGCTTGTCAGCTTGGCTTAATGGTGATGGGAAATGATGACTTACATCTATTCGGTGAATTTGATAAATCCACTCTCAATGGTGAACATCACAAGCGTTGGAAACAACGCGCCAAAAATACCAAAGGCAATATCTGCGTAATTATCGCGATGGGTATTACTGGTGCGTCCCGTGGTAATCCTGCCCCGCATCATATTTTGGGCTATTACGAAATCAAGATCATCGATGATAAAGAATTAGGCTTAGGCAAGTTACGTGCCGAGCCTGCATTTGACTTTGAATTTTAACCAAATGCAAAAGTAGCGCGTCGCGTTACTTTTGCATAGCACCCTTTGTTTATATGTCTCAACAAATCATCTATCGCATCCTTGATGCCAACCTCGATCGCGCCCGTGAAGCCTTACGAACCATCGAAGAATGGTGTCGATTTGGTTTAGAAGAGGTGAACTTGTGCGATCGCTGCAAGCAAATGCGTCAAGAACTCGCGCAATGGCACAGGGCAGAATTTCGCCGTGCCCGCAATACTCCCGACGATCCTGCGACGGGGTTAAGCCATGCTAATGAAGTTAGTCGTGCAGATGTCCAAGCTGTGATCAGAGCAAATATGGGGCGATTGCAAGAGGCTCTAAGGGTTTTAGAAGAATATGGCAAAGTCATCGATCCCCATTTTGGTGAGGCGATGAAACAAATGCGCTATCGGGTCTATACTCTCGAAAGTCAATTACTCAGTCATGAAGAGACTAATATTGGTGAAATTCGCCGCCAAAAGTTGCAAGCAGCAAGTTTATACTTGGTGACTAGCCCTGTCGATAATATAGCGTCAGTTGTAGAGTCAGCTTTGCAAGGCGGTGTGCAGATCGTGCAGTATCGGCAAAAGGATGGTGAAGATGGAACCCGCTATGCGATCGCCCAACAACTTTGCGAAATTTGCCATAAATACGAAGCTTTATTTCTAGTTAATGATCGCGTTGATATTGCGATCGCGGTGGGAGCCGATGGTATCCATGTGGGTCAGACAGATTTGCCCGTTTCCGCAGTGCGCCAAATTTTAAATGCCAATGGTGGCGATGCATCGCGATACATTATTGGGCAGTCAACCACTAATCCTCAAGAACTAGAAATTGCTCTGAATAATGAAGTAGATTATGTTGGCGTTGGCCCAGTTCATGCGACACCCACTAAGCCCAATAAGGCTGCTTCTGGTCATGAGTATGTCAACTATGCTGCTGAGAATATCAACATTCCTTGGTTCGCGATCGGTGGACTTGATGAACATAATTTAGAAGCGGCGATCGCGGCAGGTGCTAAACGTGTTGCGGTAGTTCGCGCCTTAATGCAAGCTGAACATCCTGATCGCATAGCGAAACAAATGCGATCGCTTTTGTTTCGCAACTAAAATAGCACTGTGCTTTGCACAGCCCTTTTTTCAGTTGCGTTGTTTCCTAGCAGAAATATCTCTGATCGTGATTGTGAAGCCATCACCTAACTTGATGACTATAAGCTGATACCAACCAGCAGGTTCTGAAGAGTAGTAGAGTTCCTCATCTAGCGTCACCCCAGTCTCTACAACATTAATTAATCGATCAAACAGTTGGCGGTTAAATTTTTCTAGAAATCTCCTTAGTACTAATTTACCAATTAAATCTTCACGGCAGCGATCAAACATTCTTGAAATCATCGGATTCAAGACTAAGCAACGAAAATCCATAATGTTGCCATTAATCGGATCGCGCACGGCTTGCATCGCAGCAATACCATCAGACACACTATTTAAAACGCTAGTGACTAAAGCTCTAGACTGATACAACATTTCTTCGGTTTCTTTGTGTCTAGCGATTTCGTCTTGCAATAACCGTTTCTGGCGCTGAATTGTCAATTGATTTTCGACACGAACTAACACCTCCTCGCTTTGAAAAGGTTTGCAAATATAATCAACCCCTCCAGACCAAAAAGCTTTTACTTTATCAAAGACATCATCTAATGAGCTAATAAAAATTACAGGGATATCTCGTAAATTTAGATCTTCTTTGAGCGCTTGGCAGACTTGATATCCATCCATCTCTGGCATTTTAATATCTAAAAGAATTAGATCTGGTCGTTTTACCTTCGCGGTTTTGAGAGCCATCCGACCACTAGTAACACTTCTCACACTATAGCCAAGTGTAACTAGTAAATCACTTAGTAGTTGCAAATTTTCTGGCAGATCATCTACTAAGAGGATATTGCCCGTTATTTCTAGCGAATGGTTATAGTTCATGAATTAATTTTGCAGATTTAATCAGAACGCAGAGCGTTATTAAATATACTTTGAAAGTAAAGGTTCGGTAAGATCAACTAATTTATCAAATTGGAAATTATGTGCCAGCTTAGTTAGCGATCGCACTAAGAAAGTTTCGTTTTCTGGAATTTGCCCAATTAAGTTTATAACAATATTTTTATCAGCTTCAAGGGACGACCTATATAATTGCATAATCCAGCTATCTGGCATAACTTTTAAATCTTCAGAAGTTAGCGATATTTCCGAAGGGAAGTGAGTCTTTCGTTCGTGATGCTGAATATTTTCGTAAGTGTACTCCACTCCCAGATGTTTGGCAAGAGTATCAAAAATTACGTGTTCTTTAAATGGCTTGCGGATGAAATCGTCACAACCAACTGAGAGCACGATCGCTTTTTCTTCTTCTAATACACTGGCTGTTAACGCGATTACAGCGGTAGCATTGCCTTTAATAGTGGACTTAATGTACTTTGTTGCTTCATAGCCATCCATGACTGGCATTCGCATATCCATCCAAATTAAGTGTGGCTCCCACTGATCCCAGATGGTGATCGCCTCTTGTCCATTGCTAGCTTCTTGGACTTCAAAGCCCATAGGGCTTAGTAACTTTACTAATAATTGACAATTAATGGGTTTATCATCAACGACGAGGATTTTGTAATTGGGTTGCTCAGGCGCAAGGGCTAATGCTCGTCTTTTTTCGTTCGGGCTACTAACAAATTCTTTGCCTAGTTGCGCATAAATCTGAAACTGAAAGGTTGAACCTTTGCCAAGTTCACTAGTGACGGATATATCGCCCCCCATCAACTGCACAAACCTGCGGCTAATTGCTAAGCCTAAGCCTGTACCTTCTTGCTTGTCGCGTCCAGCTTGAGCCTGAGAAAAGGATACGAATAGTTCGGACAATTCTGCATCGGCAATGCCCTCACCTGTATCACGAATGCTGAAATTGAGGAGGCATTTAGTATCTGATGAATGTTTAAAAGTTTCAGCTAATGTTTCAACCAATATATTTTTAGACTGATTGGCGTTGGTAACAAAAACAGAAACCGATCCCTTTTTAGTAAATTTAATCCCATTGCCAATCAAATTGATCAGGACTTGATGTAACTTGACCTGATCAGTACAGATATATTTGGGGACACTGAGATCACGCTCAAAAACTAGGCTAATTCCAGCATTGAACGCGCTTAGTTGGAGCATATCTTCGATGTCATCTAATAAATGATCGAGATCAAAAGTTTGTAAATTTAGAGTTGTTTTACCTGCTTCAATTTTTGATAGGTCAAGAATGTTGTTAATCAGCGTTAACAGGTAATCACCACTTCGATTAATAATACTGACACTTTCATAATGTTCTGCTGTTAAATTCTTAGCTCTCATCATCATCTGCGAAAAGCCAAGTACTGCATTTAGGGGCGATCGCAGTTCATGGCTCATATTAGCAATGAAAGCACTTTTGGCTTGATTGGCTGATTCCGCTTTAGCTGCTAGTTCGAGAGCCTTGGCTTCGCTCTGACGCAAATCACTAGTGCGATCGAGAACCCTTTGCTCTAAATCAGCATTGGCTCTTTGCAAGCTGAAATTTGCTTGACGATTTTCGGCAACGATCGCCAGAATTGCCATTGCAGTAATCGCAATCACACTCATAAATATTTGTAGCAATAATAGCGAATCACCTTGAGACATAGCCTTGTAAAAAATCCCCAATTTAAGAGAAGTTGCAACTGAGGCTGTCATCGCAACTAACATTACAAGTGTGGTAGTTAGTCTTGCCCCAAATCGAAAAGCAGACCAGAGCAATGGTGGTAATAAAAGATATTCGAGAGGCTGGTTATCATAGAAAGCGAAGTAGGCAACGATAATAAGGCAGAAGCAAGCAGCGAAAACTTCCCAATCAAGCCAAGTCTTGATTGCGGCATCCCTTAGCGATCGCAACCATGCCAAAATTAGTGGTACAAAAAGCAAAACCCCAATAGAATCTCCTATCCACCAAGGTAAGAAGAAAGATTGCAGAAAATCTCCCCCAACATACCTCCCCCTTAGAAAATAGATAGCAGTCCCAGTGATGGTTTGAAAAATAGTTCCAGTAAATATAGAACAAAGAGCAAATATGACTACATGGCGAACTTGATGCAAGGGATAGCTAGTGCGCGTAAATCTTAAAATTAGCGAAACGGTGATTAACGTGCCAATAGTCGAACCAGTACTTGCTCCCAGCGCAGGAATTAAAACTGTTAACCAATTTCGATGAAGATTAAAAAATAATGTCCTGGATGCATTGGTATAATCAGTTGCATATTCTTTTCCGTTGGTGAATTTGTACAACAGCCATGTATCTATAGTGCCGAAAAAAGCATGGCCATTTTGAATGGCTGCTCTTATTGCAACATTATTATGAAATAACCAGATCAATTTAGTAGCGGAAAAATATGGATCAATTACTAAACCGGTTTTAG
>JANNDZ010000315.1:0-15522 GCA_031378395.1 Pseudanabaena sp. OTE_75_metabat_487_sub | reverse complement strand
AAACGAATTGCACTCTTAGTACTCATCTTCGTTAAGTCTTTGGCAATACCCGAAAAAGCTTGAGCGATCATCACATAGAGAACTGCTAACCACGGTTCCCATTCTGGATTGAGAAAGGATAATAGTACTAAGGAGAAAATCTGCAATCCAATTCCTGTATAGAGCGTAACTTTTAGTCCTAATTGTGAACCAATCCATCCGCCTAAAAAGTTAGTAACGACTCCAAAGACTTCGTAGAATAGAAACAGAGAAGCGATTTGAATTGGCGTATAACCAATGTTATTGAAATACAGCAATACCAATAGCCGCAGAGCGCCATCGGTAATCGTGAATCCCCAGTAGGTGAGGGTAACAAGCACATAGTTCTTGAAGTTTGCTTGAGATGCAGTAGAAGAAGTCATAAGTTTTCTTAAAGAATATTTGCAGCAAAATTGAGCGTACGAAGCACGCTCAATTTTGCTTTTTATAGAGCGATCGCAACTTTTCTTGCCAATTCCGCCATGCGGCAGGAATAACCCCATTCGTTGTCATACCAAGCCAATATCTTGACCTGAGTTTCATCCACAACCATTGTCGAAATGGCATCAATAATGGAAGATCGCGAATCATCTTTGTAGTCAATGGAAACTAAAGGGCGTTCTTCATAACCTAAAATCCCTTTGAGTTCACCTTCGGCGGCTGTTTTTAATAATTGATTTACTTCCTCAATCGTGGTCGATCGCGATACTTCAAATACACAATCCGTAAGAGAAGCATTAAGTAAAGGTACGCGCACCGCTAATCCATTTAACTTGCCCTTTAGTTCGGGATAGATCATTGTGATCGCAGTTGCCGATCCCGTTGTTGTGGGAATCAGTGACAAAGCTGAAGCTCTAGCACGGCGGAGATCTTTATGGGGGGCATCAACGAGGGTTTGGGTATTCGTATTGTCATGAATGGTTGTTATCACACCATGCTTAATTCCTAAACCTTCGTGGATGACTTTCACCACAGGCGCGAGGCAATTGGTGGTACAAGAAGCAGCGGTAAGAAGATGATGCTGTGCGGGATCGTAGAGATAATCGTTAATTCCCATGACGATATTTAGCGCTTCTTCTTTGACAGGAGCCGCGACGATTACTTTCTTTACGCCTTTGGTGAAGTAGGGATTTAGGGTTTCTGGGGTGCGGAATTTGCCAGAACATTCCAATACGATATCAACTCCTAATTCTTGCCAGTTGACTAATTCTGGTTTGGCATATTCGCTAAAGCTGAGCTTTTGAATTGATCTATGATCATCAATGACTATGCGATCGCCTATTACCTGCACATCAGGCAACCAGCGCCCATGTACTGAGTCAAATTTGAGTAAATGCGCCGCAGCTTCTAGTCCGCCTTTGACTTCATTGATATGCACAAACTCTAATTCTGGAAAGTCCCAAGCAGCACGGAGAGCCAATCTACCAATTCTGCCGAAACCATTAATGCCAACGCGCACAGCCATAGAGCAACCCTAAATATAGATTTACATCAATATTGATAATAGTCGATATTTTGACGGCTTTCAGGTCGATATGTCAAGATGGATTTTATGAAAACTGCTCAAAAAACCTTTGCAAATGCCGATACAACTAAGCCTGAAGTTGAGGCGATCGCCCGTTGTTGTCCTCCATTGCTCAACGGTCGCATCACGACAGAAGACTCTAGCTATCTTGCAGCGATTTTTCGCGTATTGGGAGAGCCTGCTAGATTACAGATTTTAAGTTTGATATCGTCTCAGCCCAGTCAAGAAGTATGCGCCTGTGAATTGGTGGAGACTTTAGGATTAGCACAGCCAACGGTCAGCCATCATCTCAAGGTCTTATATAAAGCAGGATTACTCACCAAAGAGCGGCGCGGGACTTGGATTTACTATCGCATCTTGCCTGAAAAGTTAGCGATATTGAGGAATGCACTTTCGTAAATAAAGGGGACGCTAAGCATCCCCTTTATTTACGAAAGTGCAATTATCCATCTTGAGCTTCTTATGGTTGTGTGTTCGCAAGGTTATCATCAAAGGATAGTGCCGTGATTTGATAAGAGGCGATCGCAAAATGACCACATCAATAAACAACATTCTCGATATCGTAAAAGCTGATTACGCAAAATTCCCTGAAGCACAAACCTATAGCATCTATAGCGAAGATGTCTATTTTAAAGATCCTGTCTATAACTTTCGCGGCATCAAGCAATATCAAAAGATGATCGGCTTTATTACCTTTTGGTTTAAAAATCTCAAGCTTGATCTCCATGAAATTTCGCGTGCTGATAATCTGATCAAAACACGTTGGACAATGAGTTGGGATGCTCCTTTACCTTGGAAACCAAGAATTGCAGTTACTGGCTGGAGCGATCTCACCCTTGAAGATAAAGGTGAATTAATTATTTCCCACGTTGACTATTGGGAATGTACCAAATTTGATGTCATTAAGCAGCATTTTGCTTTCTCTAAGTAAAGAGTTAGCTTTATAAACTATTTAATTTACATAAATTTTGTACAATGACAAACAGCGATAAGTGATCAAAACCTTAAAATAGCGAGAAAATCAATGTTTGCAGAAACGAGAGAATTTTCGGCTACACAGTTCGTCAAAACCAGATGTACAACTGATGGCACACCGTCATTTTTGGCTTGGAGTGGCTATCTCTATTCGTTTATGCCCAATGAGCCAAAGCGCAAACTGTTCCAAATTGTCGGTATGAGTGTGGGGAGATGTATCGACAAGGGTGATGGAGCTTGGGACTTTACCTCTCGCGAAGTGCTGCTATATCTCGATCCTGAAACTGGCGAGATGATCCGTCATTGGCAAAATCCTTGGACTGGAGAGATGTTACCTGTAGTCCATGTGGCGAATAGCCCTATTCAAGGAACATTTCGCCGCAATATTCCCGCCGAGGTGGAAGGCGATACGGCAACTTTTATTTTCGATTTATTTGGTCACTATCCTAATCCTCTGGCTGATGATCCTAAGTTTGCGGAATATTGCGATCGCCCAATGTACAACTCCGTAGAATTATTTAAACTCGCGGTTCCCATTGCCGATCTCGAAGACCCTAAAGCCACAACAGTCTCTAAATTAGTTTTATCTTGGAACCGAGTGGGGCCATGGCTACCTTGGATGAAAATGGGACAGAGAGAAGGCAATCTGATTTACAGTGCCGCTGGTAAAAAAGTCAAAGATTTTAATGCGCTACCAGAGATTCTCAAAAAAGAAATCGAAACCCGTGTGCCTATGTTTAAAGATGCACCATCTGAAAAGATTGAAGGTGAGGAAATGACTTCGTGGCAATATTTCAAGCTACATTTTGATGCTTATCAGCAAGGTGCTACTTTCCCTATTCCCGCATTATAATGGTCAAAAGGATAAAGGCGGCGCTTCGCGCCGCCTTTATCCTTTCGGGCTCAAACTTCTTGATTATCTTCTTGAAGCGCTAGTTTGGGAAATAGAATCACAAAGAATCCCATCCATGCAGATATGGGAATCGCGACAAGAATTGATAACCAGATTATTTTAAACAATAGCCAACTACCACTAATAATTGAGATTCCAGTCAAGATAATTGACCAAGGTTGACACCACCAAGGTTTATGATTCCAAACGCTATCAGGTTTTTCTAAAGACATTTTTTTGATTCCTATATTTTAGAAAAGGTCGTGCGAAGCACGACCTTTTTTTACATCCGTTCTAATACGCGAATACCGAGGAGATTTAAACCAAGCTTGAGAGTTTTGGCAGTGATATCACACAGACTCAGGCGCGAGATTCTCTCTGATTCCTCAGCTTGCAATACAGGGCATTGCTCAAAAAATTGATTGAATTTCTGGCTGAGTTCAAAGAGATATTGACAGAGACGATTAGGGAAGAGTTCTTCAGAAACAGCATCGATCGCTTCGGCAAATTGCAACAAATGCTTAGCTAAGACAATCTCTGGCTCTTGCGTAAGCTTGATCGCATCAGTATCCAAACCAGCAAAATCAATCTCGCCTTTACGCCCGATTCCCTGCACCCGCACATAGGCATAGAGCATATAGGGTGCTGTATTTCCTTGTAGGGCTAACATCTTATCAAAGCTGAAGATATAGTTGCTGGTACGATTTTGTGACAGGTCGGCATACTTTACTGCACCAAGTCCGACGGCTTCGGCGACATCTTGCTTAAATTCATCAGATGCTTCAGGGTTGCGGGTTTCGATATCAGCCCGCGCACGGGTGACCGCTTCTTCGAGAAGACTCTTGAGAGCGATCGTGTCACCTGATCGCGTTTTAAATTTCTTACCATCATCACCCATCACCAATCCAAAGGGAACATGAGTCGTTTGAACGGTTTCTGGAATCCAATTTGCTCGTTGGGCGACTTGGAAGACTTGGGTAAAATGTCCCGACTGACCGATATCAGTTACATAAATAATCCGCGTGGCTTTATCTTCACGAATGCGATAGCGAAGGGCAGCAAGGTCAGTGGTGGCGTAGTTATAGCCGCCATCAGTTTTCTGAACGATCAGGGGTAAGGGTTGACCATCTTTATTACTGAATCCTTCTAGAAAGACACATAAAGCGCCTTGATCTTCTTGGAGTAAGCCAGTTTCGCGGAGGTCGGTAACGACATCTGATAGGAAGGAATTATAAAAAGATTCACCACGTTCTTCCAATTGAATATTGAGGGTGTCATAGATCTTTTGGAACTCGCGACGTGACTGTTCGCAAAGCAGTTGCCATGCCAGTTTAGCTTCAGCGCCTCCAGCTTGTAACTCCACTACAGCAGCACGAGAAATCTCTTTGAATTCTGCATCTTCGTCAAAGCGTTTTTTGGCAGCACGATAGAGTTCCACTAAGTCACCGATCGCGATCGCATCGGCTTTAGTTAGCGCATCGGGATAAACTTCGCGTAAATAGGTAATCAGCATTCCAAATTGGGTTCCCCAATCGCCAACATGGTTAAGCCGCAGGACTTCATGTCCTTGAAATTCTAAAATTCGGGCAATGCTATCACCGATAATCGTCGATCGCAAATGTCCGACATGCATTTCCTTGGCAATATTCGGACTGGAGAAATCGACGATGACGCGATCTGGTTTATCGACCTTAGCGATCGCAAGGCGATCGCTTTTTTGCATTTTCGCTAATTGTGATTCTAAATAACTAAGTTTGAGCTTTAAGTTAATAAATCCTGCTCCTGCGATCGTCGGAGCCTCGAATATTTCATTTACAGATTCATCGGCTAGTAAATTTTCAATTATTTTTGCTGCCACATCTTGTGGCTTTTGTTTGAGCTTTTTGGTTAAGCCCAGAGCGGCATTGCATTGATAATCGCCAAATTTAGCATCCTTAGAGGGCGCAACGGCGGGATCGTTGTTGGCATATTCTTCACCAAAAGCTGATGCGATCGCCTTAGAGAAACGAATTTTTAAATCGGATAAAACGGAAGTGGTCATTGGTTAGTTGTCGCTTTTAGCCTAGGCAGATCAATATAGCGTTTTTTAAGATCTATTCAATATTATGGGTCATGGCGCTACGTGCTTGCAGCGCTTTGCGCTCAAACCCAAACCGCAAAAATTTAAAAGTGTTGCGAAGCAACACTTTTAAATTTTTTGGTTCTTTGTGATCGAAAATTGCAATAACCAAATCCTAAAGGCTGAGGGAACTACAAAAGCTTTTTTGCCTTCTAGGTTTTGTAGATTCAAAATGCATAGACTAGGTTAAAGTAGCAGTAAAAACCATATGAAAAATTTTAGGTTTAAGGCTTGTAGTCAAATTTTTAAGCAAGTATGTTTAGGTGTTGGGGGTGCTGCGATCGCGCAATTATCTCTATTTACAAATCCCAGTTTTGCAGCTCCGAGCAATATCACACTTAACGTTCATCCTACGGATTCGCGTGGAGCTTTTCCAATTTGTCCTACTCAGGTGAGTCTTACTCAAACACCGCGCCCCTATGCGGAGGGTGGCTATACTACCGATGGCTCAGCGTCTCTGGGTTGGTTTGCGAGGGAGTTTCGGATTGAGAAAAGTGATGAGTTTAGTGTGACTTGGGTAGCGAAGTTACAGATCAAGTATCACAACTGTAAAGCGACAGCAGGTATCACTAAATATAATGATGAGCCATTTGAGGGGCATTCATATTTACGGATGCGGTTTGTGAATGACAAGGTCTATCTGATTTTGGATATGACGGGGCTGAGTGATGCGAATGGGTTAACACCTGTCATTTTGAATAAGGGCGTGAAGGATGGTAATCCGACTTGGACATGGGGAGGTACAGATTAATATTTGGGTCGATCGCAATTGACTAAAGGTATAAAATTGGAGATGTCTAACTTCCATACTTCCTCGCATTTCATGACTGTTAAGAAATTTGACTGTAGGTAAATCATGATTGCAACACCAAAATTTGATTACATAACTCCAGACGAATATCTCGAAATGGAGGAACAAAGCGATGTTAAACATGAATATATTGATGGATATGTTTATGAAATGGCTGGCGCAAACGATCCTCATGTGACAATCGCCTTAAATATGGCTTTTGTAATCCGCAATCACTTACGAGGTTCTAATTGCCGAGTCTATATGTCTGACATGTAAGCGAGAATAGACACATTAAATCGCTTTTATTATCCAGATGTGCTGGTGACTTGCGATCCTAGAGACACCCAAACCCCAAATCACAAGCGTTTCCCAAAACTAATTATCGAAGTTCTATCAAAATCTACTGAAGGCTTTGATCGTGGCGATAAGTTTGCGGATTATCAACAAATAGAGAGTCTCGAAAAATATGTTCTAGTTAACACAAAGCGTCAACGCCTTGACTGCTTTTGCCGCAGTGAAGAGAACGTATGGATTTTAAAATCATATTCTGGAGAGCAAGATAAATTCCAATTGTCGAGCATCAATTTTGAAGGGAAATTTGACGATCTTTATGAAGATGTAATTTTTTAGAACAACTAAATCAAGATTTAAATATTGGCAAGCCGAGATCGCGATCGCAAAAATACAACAATCAAGTTAATCTAGACTTGCCAAGTTACCATTAAAGCTACAGCTAATAGCCAAGCCGATAAACATAACCTATGACTAGAACCGAACGAGACTCAATGGGGGAAATGTCCCTACCCGATGAAGTTTACTATGGTATCCAAACTGTAAGGGCGATCGATAACTTTAAAATTAGCGGACTTAAGCCCCTCCCTACCTTTGTAGATGCTTGTTTACTAATCAAAAAAGCAACAGCATTAGTTAACGCCGAACTCGGTTGTATCCCAGTTGGTATGGGCATGGCGATCGCAGCGGCCGCAGATGAAATATTAGACGGTCAATTACGCGATCAGTTTGTTGTCGATGTTTATCAAGCGGGGGCAGGCACATCGCATCATATGAATATTAATGAGGTGTTAGCAAATCGCGCCTTGGAAATTTTGGGAGATGTCAAGGGTAATTACAAGATTGTGAACCCTAATGATCATGTTAATTACGGACAGTCTACAAATGATGTGATCCCTACAGCAATCAGGATTGGAGCCTTATTAGCACTTGATCAAGTACTTTTCCCTGCTTTAGCAAATCTCAACGAACAATTACGAATTAAGGCGATCGCCTTTGCTGGAATCGTTAAATCTGGACGAACCCATTTACAGGATGCTGTGCCCGTAAGGCTCGGCGACGAATTTCAAGCCTATGCACAGATTATTAGCGATCATGTCAAACGCATTCACTTAGCGGCAAATGATCTCAAAGTTTTAGGTTTAGGTGGTAGTGCATCTGGCACAGGACTAAATACACATCCGCAGTATTGCGATCGCGTTGCCGAAAAGCTCAGCGAGATCACAGGGTTTGAGCTAACACCAGCTAGTAACCTCATGGCAGCGATGCAAAGTATGGCTCCCTTTGTAAATGTATCGGGCGCAATCCGTAACCTCGCTCAAGATACTTGCAAGATTGCTAACGACTTACGCTTAATGGATTCGGGACCAAATACAGGTTTGCGCGAGATCAAATTACCACCCGTGCAACCAGGTTCGTCGATTATGCCAGGCAAATATAATCCTGTGATTGCCGAGATGACCAATATGGTTTGTTATCAGGTGATTGGTTATGACACTGCGATCGCCTTTGCGGCACAGGCTGGTCAACTAGAACTAAATGTGATGATGCCTCTGATTGCCTATGATTTGATTCAGAGTATTGAGATTTTGGGCAATGCGATCGATACTCTCGCGACAAAATGTATTAGAGGAATCGTTGCCGTTGAGGATCGCTGTTTAGCCTATGCCGAAGGTAGTCTTTCACTGGTGACCGCATTAAATACTCACATCGGTTATCTCAATGCTGCTGATGTTGCGAAGGAATCCCTAGCAACAGGGAAATCACTACGTCAAGTGGTTTTGGACAAGGGATTGATGACAGAGGAGAAGCTAGCCGAAGTTCTCAATCTTGAGAAAATGAGCCGCCCAATCTAGCTTATGGTGGCGCAAAGCGCCACCATAAGCCCTTTGATATTTATTAATGGAGAAACAGAAAAATTATGTTAGCAGTTGCAGTATTGGCGGCGGGTAAAGGAACACGCATGAAGTCAGCGTTACCCAAAGTATTACAACCTCTTGGCGGTAAATCATTAGTTGAGCGAGTTCTCAATGCCACAGATGCACTCAAAGCCGATCGCCGAATTGCGATTATTGGCTATTGCAGCGATCAAGTTCGGGCAGCGCTTGCCAATTATCCAAACCTCGAATTTGCCGAACAAACTGAACAATTAGGTACAGGTCATGCAATTCAACAATTGTTAGAACCACTATCTGGATTTGAAGGTGAACTTGTCGTACTTACGGGTGACTCACCATTAATGCGAACAGAAACTATTCAAGCCTTAATTGATAGCCACCGTCAACACAAGGCTTCCGCAACAGTGCTTACAGGGATTCTTTCTAACCCAACAGGTTATGGGCGTGTTTTTTGCGATCGCGATATGCGCATCGAAAAAATCATCGAACATCGTGACTGCAATCCTGAGCAGATTCTCAATCAGCGCGTTAGTACAGGTGTTTATTGTTTTGATTGGCAAGAATTGGCTCAGGCTCTGCCGAAACTGACTACTAATAATGCCCAAAAGGAATATTATCTAACTGAAGTATTTGATTATCTCACTTCGGTCTATGCCAGTGATTTAGAAGATCCCGATGAGAGTCTTGGCATTAACGATCGCATTCAGTTATCCCATGCCTATGAAATCCTGCAAAAAAGAGCGCGAGAAAAATGGATGAAGGCTGGTGTCACCATGCTACTTCCTGAAACAATTACCATTGACGATGGAGTGGAACTTGCACCGAATGTGATTATTGAGCCACATTCCCATTTGCGCGGTAATACTAAGGTCGGTGAAGGAACTACGATTGGGCCTTCAAGTCTATTGGAAAATAGCATTATTGGGGAGAACTGCTCCATCCAATTTTCAGTAATCGAAGATAGTCAAATTGCGGATAACTGTCGAATTGGACCATTTGCGAGGATTCGAGGTGAGTCCAATGTGGGTGAAAAATGTCGGATTGGTAATTTTGTGGAACTGAAGAATGCCAAAGTTGGCGATCGCACAAATGCCGCCCATCTCAGCTATTTGGGTGATGTCACCCTCGGAAAGCAAGTAAATATTGGCGCAGGAACGATTACGGCTAATTATGATGGCTTCAAAAAACATCAAACTGTAATTGGCGATCGCAGCAAAACTGGTTCTAATTCAGTTCTCGTTGCACCAATTCAAATTGGTGAAAATGTGAATATTGCGGCAGGTTCGATAATTGTCGAGAATGTTGAAGATAATGCTTTAGCGATCGCTAGATCTAAGCAAATTGTTAAACCTGATTATTACAATCAAGAAGGTCGAAAAAAGAGCTAAAAGTATAAGGCGGCGCGAAGCACCGCCTTATACTTTTTGGAGTAATTTGAACTCAAGAAACCATTATTTTGTCCGTTTGTTACGCTTTTGCTCGTACATTAAGCGATCGCCATCAGCTAAAAGATCATTAATTGATAGATGTCGGGTTGGATCAAACGCAATTACACCAACGCTATAAACAATCTCGTAACCGCGAGATTTATGTTGGTTATTAAATTCTTCTAGTACTTTTTCTAACCTATGTAAAATTAGATTCGTTTCAGACTGATCTGCATTAGTCAATAAAGCCACAAACTCATCGCCTCCTAACCTGCCCACTACATCTGACTCACGGAAAGCATCTTTCAATATTTTACTGAAATTGATTAAGGCAATATCTCCTTCAGCATGTCCAAAGCAATCATTAATTTCTTTAAAGAAGTCGAGATCAAAGAAGAATAGAGAAGCTGGTCTATTCAGGCGCTTGCATAGATTTAGTCCATGAAGCGCTAAAGCACTAAATCCACGCCGATTAGATATTTGGGTCAACTCATCGATCGTTGCTAATTGTACTAATGTTAAGTCCTGTACTGCCATCTGCCCAAGATCCCGTAATAGTTCTTGGTCTTCTTCACTAAGTATGCGAGGTTCTCGATCAATTAAACAGAGCGTACCAACCCGAATTTCACTAGAGATAATTAAGGGGACTCCAGCATAAAAGCGAATTCTTGGCTCATTAATAACTAGAGGGTTATCGAGAAAACGGTCATCTAATAAAGTATCAGAAATTATCAAAATGTCATCGCCTAAGATGGCATGGCCACAAAAGGATATATCGCGGGGCATTTCCGTCAATTCTATACCTTGACAGGATTTAAACCATTGACGATTAATATCAACGAAGCTAACTAATGCGATCGGTACTTTAAATAGTCGCTTTGCTATTCTAGTTAATCGATCAAAGCGCTCTTCTGGCTCTGTATCAAGAATATCTAGCGATCGCAATGCCGCTACGCGAATATCTTCATTTTTTGGGTGTTCTGGTGCTTTCATAGATCTTTATTTAGCATAAATAAGTAACGCGAGTTTAGGATAATTTTAAACTGACGTTCAGAAAAACCTACCAGATCCAAAGACCAAAGTCTTCATTCAGTATGGCTTGTGCTATTTAGACTTGAAAAATTTACAAGTCTAACCGAACTAATGTTAAATCCATAATTAAGATCGTCAGCGCTTTGCGCCAACTCTCTTAATTATGGATTTTATATTTTAAGTTATATAGCAAAGCAAGGTTTGCTTAGGACATAAAACCAGAAATGAGTTGCGGCGCGAAGCGCCACAACTCATTTCTGGTTTTATGTTTGTAATAGCTAACTCTTTTTTTTGCTATGCCAGCTTACAAAAATATGACGACACTTTCAGGAATTTACATAACAAATGGCTGTGGTTGACAGCTATTTCCAAATGTTTTCCCAGAATGGTTTTTCCACTGGATTAGGAAGACTAGCAATATTCATCTTGCGGCGAATATCGGCAATATTCCAGCCTGTTAACTTAGACAGATTTTGGGCTTCTTTCTCAAATCGCGGACGTAGAGATCGCTGATATTTTTTACCTGCATCACAGCTGGTCTCTCCTTTAAACGCATGTCTTAGAACATAGCGCCCTTGGAAAGATTCTTGATTTGAGGTTTCCTTAAATGTCAAGTCTTCAGGAAATTTATCACGGTTGTAACGGATATGTAAGCGTGTTATAAAAACTCGACCATCATTAGTAATGACAGGAGGAAAACGGCGGCTTGATGGTTGAACAGAATCTGGAGAGTCTTGCCAAAAGACACCTGCTTTACGAAGTTCCTCTTGCGAGAGCGGCTCGGCAGAACAAGGATCGCAGCTTGACATATCCCATGCGTATTCTAAGAAAGCAACTTTGCGCCCTTCTTTGTTATAAGAGGTCTTGAACATTGACTTATAGAAGTCGCCAAATTCATTCTTCACATAAACGGGAATATCAGAGTCCGATGGCACTTTGATCGTGCGATAGTTGGCTACTTCAGCTTGCCCCTTCGGCGAGAGAATATAGACAAGCAAGTCTTGATCGCCGTTAGCATTAAGCATCCCTAAGCGAATAGGAAGCATGAACTTCGGTGATTCATATGCCATCATTAGAGGTCTTAGTGATTGTGAACCTGTTTTATTTAGTTCCGCAATATTCACCTTTGCCACAAAAAATTTCATATTCTGACGAATATAGGGCTGAAGTATTTCTTTTGCTCCTTGGGGGATTTTATAGTCATTATCTATGAGCCAAGATTCTAAACCATCAGAATCTTTGGCACTAAGAATCAGAATATCGTATTCTCCTACTGTAAACTTAGCCTCAATAGTGACTTGCGAATTAGCACGACGTGCATTTGAGTCAATTGAAGACATAGGGGCATTAGTTGGTTCTAAATCTCGAAGTCTTCCGTCATCCAATCCATATCTAGCACAGGGGTCGGAGTCAAAGTATTCGACTAATCGAGGAGCGCTAAAGGAATCAAGGCGATCGATGATTTTCTGTTCACCAATGCGAACTTGTTCTTTTTTTAACAATACTGGCACTGGCACAACCAGAGCGAAGTCTTTGACATCTCCTTGATAGTCATTTGCCATCGTTAAAACCGTGCGCTTACCATCACGGGCAATCACAACTTGCGAAGCCTTGTTAAAGAGACTGGCATCTGCTTGCGATACATAGAAGCCACAGAAGGCGAAGACGGCTGGAGAATAGGCAAAGACGACTAAGCAAGAAAGGGCAGTACTCAATAGTACGCGCATCCAAACAAGAAATTTTTTCATAATCTAGCCTTGAGAATTAAATATAGGGGCTTTCATTTTGCCGTAGGCAAAATGAAAGCCCTAAACCCTTACTGTGACTGTTTTTTGTTTTACAAAATAGCCGTAACTATTTCCAAATGTTTTCCCAGAAGGGAACTTGGACAGGATCGGGGAGACTCGCAATATTCATCTTGCGGCGAATATCGGCAATATTCCATCCAGTTAGCTTAGATAGAGTTTGGGCTTCTTTCTCGAAGCGCGGACGTAGCGATCGCTGATATTCTTTACCTGCATCACAGTTGGTCTCGCCTTTAAATGTATTTCGTAAAACATAGCGCCCTTGGAAAGATTCTTGATTTGAGGTTTCCTTAAATGTTAAGTCTTCAGGGAATTTATCGCGGTTATAACGGATATGTAAGCGCGTTATAAAAACTCGACCATCATTCGGGATCGGACGACGAATCCGCCCAGAAGTATTTACATCTGGAGAACCGATCCAAAATAC
This sequence comes from Pseudanabaena sp. OTE_75_metabat_487_sub, assembly GCA_031378395.1. Lineage (GTDB taxonomy): Bacteria > Cyanobacteriota > Cyanobacteriia > Pseudanabaenales > Pseudanabaenaceae > Pseudanabaena. The sequence goes on along the minus strand of JANNDZ010000315.1, from coordinate 2,320 downwards.
ACCTGCCTTACGAAGCTCCTCTTGCGAGAGCGGCTCGGCAGAACAAGGATCGCAGCTTGACATATCCCATGCATATTCTAAGAAAGCAACTTTGCGACCTTCTTTTTCGTAGGAAGTCTTGAACATGGACTTATAGAAGTCACCAAACTCATTCTTCACATAGACAGGAATATCATCACCCGATGGCACTTTAATCGTGCGATAGTTAGCAACTTCAGCTTGTCCCTTCGGCGAGAGTATATAGACTAGTAAATCTTGATCGCCGTTAGCATTGAGCATCCCTAAGCGAATAGGAAGCATGAACTTCGGTGATTCATATGCCATCATTAGCGGTCTTAGTGATTGTGAACCTGTTTTATTTAGTTCCGCAATATTAACTTTTGCCACAAAGAACTTCATGTTCTGACGAATATAGGGTTGAAGTAGTTCTTTTGCTCCTTGGGGAATTTTGTAATCATTGTCTATTAGCCAAGATTCCAAACCATCAGAATCTTTGGCACTAAGAATCAGAATGTCGTATTCTCCAACTGCAAACTTAGCCTCGATGGTGACTTGATAATTATCACGACGGTTTTTTGATTCCGTCGCAGGTGCAGCACTACTTCGGGTGGCTCCTAGAGACACTTTGTCGTAGGCTTCATATCTAGCGCAAGGGTCGGAGTCAAAGTATTCGACTAAGCGAGGAGCGCTAAACGAATCAAGGCGATCGATGATTTTTTGTTCACCGATGCGAACTTGCTTTTCTTTCAGCAATACTGGCACTGGCACAACTAACGCGAAGTCTTTGACATCTCCTTGATAGTCATTTGCCATCGTTAAAACCGTGCGCTTGCCATCACGGGCAATCACAACTTGCGAAGCCTTATTAAAGAGTTTCGCATCGGCTTGTGATACATAGAAGCCGCAGAATGCGAAAACGGCCGGGGAATAGGCAAAGACAACTAAGCAAGCAAGGGCGGTACTTAAAAGTACCCGCATCCAAATCAGAAATTTTTTCATATATCTATCCTTGAAAATTTAATAGCTGATGTTACGCAGAACGCAGATGATGAATCTCTTGCTGCTAGACAAGCAGGGCAACCACGGGGGGATTGCCCATACCTAAAATTCAGATTCTGTAGGGGCTGCGCCCCCGTGCCAGCCCTAAACCTCGGCTATCACAGGAATTCTATCTGCGTAAGGTGAGTTAAATAGATAATCTTGAAAAGCTGTGCTTCGCACAGCTTTTCAAAATGTTGGGTTTTAGTTAGAAAGCGAAGCGCTATAGCGTTTGGGCAACCATTGGAATCGTGGTGCATTCCAGATGCGATCGCATAAAACTGTGAGCGGTGAAATTAGAAATAATGCATAAAACATCGCGTCAGCGTTGAAGAACACATTACGGAAGATAAAAGCTAAAACCGCGATCGCAAATGCCCAGATTAACCGCGCCCCTTTAGCATTAGGAATGGAACGCGGATCAGTAATCATAAATAAAGCAAATAGCAACAGAGAGCCACTAGTCAAGCGATGAGCAAGGACATCCCAAGTCCAGCCCAGCCAAAGATTTCGCAATCCTTCTAAAATTGCATAGGAGGCTAAAAACATAAAGCTGGTATCCCAACGTCCGACTTTTTTGAGGACGATGCCGCCCAAGCCCAAAAACACTAGAGCATATAAGCTATCTTCGCCCCATTGCCCGTTGGAAACCCATGCGTGGCTGCTCCCAATAAAACTATCTAGCAATAAAACCACGACAATGCCAAAGTTGGCAGGATTGAACCAATGTTTGCCATTGGTGCGGAAGATAATTTTGCTGGCGATCGCTAAAATTGAAGCGACTGCGATCGCACTATAGCTATCGGAGCGTAATAACAAACTTAAGCCCAAGGCGGTGATCGTAGCGCTTTTGAGTGAGAGCCAGCGTTCATGCTTTTGTGGTGATGCTGGTGGAAATATGCTGAACATACATATTTGCGTTAGCCAACAAGTCGCAAAGGTAATTGCGATCGCGATCGGTTTCAGCGACCAATCGCGGGTACTCACACCGAGTAGGAAAAAGACCGATAAAAATATAATCTGATAATCGCGAGCATCTTTGAAAAGTGAGGTGCTAAAGGCGAAAAATCTGGAAAGCGATCGCGGCATCGCTAGAGGAAACTTCAATGACTGCATAGCTTTCTGACCAACAATAAAGTTTGCATCAGTATAAGCTCATAGATTTTAGAAATATCGTCTGTTGCATTTTTTGTAACGATCACTCTCAATCCCAGAGAACAGAAAAGAGCGCTTTGCGCTCTTTTCTGGTTTTTCAGAAAAAGTTACTTTTCCTGATTGTCGC
>JANNDZ010000257.1:0-5857 GCA_031378395.1 Pseudanabaena sp. OTE_75_metabat_487_sub | reverse complement strand
ATCCTCTGCTGCATAAAAATTCTCTATAGGTGCTATCTGAGTCACAACAGGCTTAGAAAAACTTTTAGTCTGGTTGAGCCGCTCGATATAGGTTGCCGCAATCTGCTGCTGCTCACTATTTGTAAAAAATATAGCCGAACGATATTGAGTACCAATATCAGGTCCTTGTCGATTGAGTTGGGTTGGGTCATGTGCTACATAAAAGTAGATTTCGAGAAGTTTCTCATAGGAAATTTGGGAAGGATCGTAGGTGATTCTGATCGATTCAGCATGTCCCGTTCGCCCATTACCGACAGCTTCATAATTAGCTGTTGCGGCACTTCCACCAGAATAGCCAGAAACAACATTGGAAACTCCTTTTAGATGCTCAAATACTGCCTCTGTTCCCCAAAAGCAACCTCCTGCGAATACAGCCGTTTTCATTCCTTTCTGATTGACAGTAGGGATAGCAGCAGTAGAGGTTTGAGTTGCTCTAGGCTCAGTATTAATCGACTTTCCCGAAACAAGAGAGTTCAGAAACAAGGATGCGATCGCAAAGCTACCAACAATGCTGCCAACAATATATAAATTTCGCTGAAACATAATTATAAGAACTTTAACTTTATGGATTGTTATAAGTAGTACGAAATGCGATCGCTATTGGATGAATTTATATGCAACTTGCGAGAGACAGACGCGCAAAGTGAGGCTATCTCGCAATTTTAATTTGTCGCCATCGGTAATAAAACACTAACGATCGTGCCTGCGATCGCTGAAGATTCAATTTCTAATTTGCCGCCATGAGCTTCTACAATTTTTTTGACGATCGCTAAACCTAATCCATTACCATCAGGTTTAGTCGTCATAAAAGGTTTGGTTAAATTGGGTAAAATGTCAGATGGAATAGGTGTGCCTCTATTTTGAACTTGTAAGCAAATTTGGCGAGAACTGGTCAAAGACGCAAAACGTACTGAAATTTTTTCTCCTTCTGGTACTGCCTCGCAGGCATTTTGCAATAGGTTGATCAAAATCTGAGTTAATTTATCTTTATCGCCCAAGACAATCAGGGATTCAGGGCTTGCTTCAAAAACTATTTGCTTACCAATTGCAACTGGCGTACCAGAAATATTTTCTATAAGCTCCATAGCGAGTTTGTTCATATCAACTGGAACGGGCTGAATAACCTCATGTTTTGCATAGAGAAGAATCTCATTTAAAAGTCGCTTAAGACGTTCTGCTTCATCTAAGGCGAGAGTCAATCTCTTTCTTGCATTTTCAGGTAGTTCCATTCGATAAAAGTAATTTAAACCCATTAGCACTGTGGTTAATGGGTTTCGGACTTCATGGATAATCGTGGTAGCAAATTCGCCAATCTCCGAGAGTCTTTCCATCGCTTTAATTGTGCGCTGTTGCTCTTGTTGACGATTGGTAATATCTTCAGCAATTCCCGCAACTCGATAGGTTTGCCCATTTTTATCAATAATCGGAAATGCTTGATCTCGAATAATCCTGAGGCTTCCATCTAGTCGAATAATCCGATATTCCAGGTCGTAACTACTACCATCTAGAAACAAGTTCTTGAATGCCATTGATACCATCTCCCGATCTTCAGGAATAACTGCATTTAAGCAAACTGAGCCATCCTCATACCATTGTTCGACTGGAATGCCCCATACTTTCTCAAACATGGGACTCATGTAAATTGGCTTGCCATCATTGGAATATAGCCATACTAGCGGCTCCAAATTTTCGGCAATCAAGCGTAATTGCTCTTCACTTTTTCTTAACTCATGCTCTGCTTCTTGTCGATCTTTGATCTCAGCTTGTAACGCTAGATTAATTTCTTGTTGCTTTTGGTAGAGATTATAGTTGTCAATAGCTGTCGCAGCGCGTTCAGCAAAAATCTCCACCAAGCTCATCTCTTCGCGCGTGAATTTGCGTGGTCGTCGGTTAAACGAACAGACAGTGCCAATAATTTCTCCATTGGGTAGTCTCAATGGTGCGCCTAAATAAGCTAAATATCCTTCTGGTGTTTCACCTAAATCTTTAAAAATAGATGTATTTTCTACGAATAGGCATCGACCAGAATTCATTACACTTTCTGAGAGCGTGCCATGAAGTGCAAATTGCTGATCTGCTGCATCACCTAAGTCAATAGAACTAGCTGCGACTCCACCAAATCCTTCGCGACTTAAAGTGACAATCGCCCAGTCCAAGTCAAGTAATTCACTAACGCTACTTGCTACTAGTTGGAGATATCCTTTCAACTCGCCTGTACGATAACTAAGTGATGACAATACTTCTAAAGTTCTTTGTTGTCTTTTGATATTAGCTCGATACTGAGGCATCAAAGCCGAAATATTGTGTTTAATGCTATTTAGAAATACTTTAACGACCTTCAATATTGAGCGGTAAAGGCGGTTCAGGTATTTCATAAAAATATACTCAGCTAAAACTCAGCGTCAACTAATTAATTACTTAAAGGTAAATCATATTGAAACGATTTAGGGGAGTAATAATTATTTATATAAATTTAAAATATTAGCAATTTCTATTTTTTGCTCACAATCTTGGATCTTTCCATAATTTACAGGTTTCAGCTAACGATTGTGGAGAGATGGCGAATATTAGCGATCGCTAGTTTTTTTGTAATACCGTGATTGATATGAGTGACTTTACTTTGACTACTGCGCGTGAGACATCTACAAACCATCTGATGGTCAGTCTTGATGAAGTTCAAGCTCAACAAATACAACTAATTAGAAACTTTTCCCATGAGTTACGAACGCCATTAACGCTGGTTTATGGTTATATGCAAAGCATACAGCGCCGTAATGAAAACCTTACCGATCTCCAAAAAAATGCGCTGGAGATCGCCATGTTTGAAATGAAGCATACCATTCAATTATTACAAGAATCCCTTGATTTAGCTAGGTTAGAATGTCACGCTATTTGTTTGCGCCGCGAACCAGTAGCATTGCATGGGTTAATATCTGACGCGATCGCTGTTTTTCAGCAGGTCAAATCGAGGGAAATCATCGTTGAATCAGAGGAGTCCAATATTTTAGCGCTAGCTGATGCCGAACGCCTCAAACAAGTTTTATTAAGGTTGATTGATAATGCTGCGAAGTATTCGGATACTGCGATTACGATTAGATTAGAAAAGTCAGGAGATTATATAGCGATCAGTATTTGCGATCGCGGCTGTGGTATTGACTTTCAAGATCAACTCAATATTTTCAGCCCTTTTTATCGAGTTGATCGCTCTCGTAATCGAGACACGGGCGGGACTGGATTGGGTTTGGCGATCGCTAAGGTTTTGGTTGAAGGTATGGGTGGAACTCTAAATGTGTATTCTCAACTAGGTGAAGGTAGTATCTTTAAGATTATTCTCAAATCTCTCGTGAGTATTGCTTGATGTCTAAGCCACTCACATCGAATACCAATCCACAAAAGTTTTGTCACACTTTTGTTGATTAAAAACAAAACCCTTACAGGGTTTTAAAAACACAAAATGGCTACGCTATTTTATGTTTTGGTATTACTCATTATGTTTAATATACTTAGAAATTTATGTCAACTAAAATCCTTTTAATAGAAGATGATATCAGGCTAGCGCAGTTTATTGAAATGGAGTTAACTTGCGAAGGCTATCAGGTGAGCATGGCTCACAATGGCTTAGATGGACTAACTCAAGCTAGACAGACTCAACCTGATTTAGTAGTTTTGGATTGGATGATGCCAGGGTTATCAGGGGTAGAAATTTGTCGAAGATTGCGAGCTACTGGTAGTAAAGTCCCGATCATTTTAGTTACGGCAAAGGATGAAATTAGCGATCGCGTGGCGGGTTTAGATGCTGGTGCAGATGATTATGTAATCAAGCCTTTTAGTATTGAAGAGATGCTTGCCAGAATCCGTTCTAATTTACGTCGCACTAAAGCAGAAGATAGTGACACGCTCCAATTTGAAGACTTAAGTCTAAATCTCCGTACTCGCGAAATTTTGCGAGCTGGAAAAGCGATCGAGTTGACGGTGCGAGAGTTTGAGTTGTTGGAATATCTAATGACTCATCCCCAACAGGTCATGACTCGTGATCAGATCTTAGAAAATGTCTGGGGTTATGATTTTGGTGGAGATTCAAATGTGATTGAGGTTTATGTTCGTACTCTGCGGCAAAAGTTAGAAATTGATGATACCTGCCGACTAATTCAAACTGTTCGCGGCATCGGCTATGTTCTACGTCTTAGTAAGTAATTACAGTAACTTTAATCAAAAGAACTACAAAAAATCATTAAAAGTGTTGTAAAGCAACACTTTTAATGATTTTTTGGTTTGGATTTGAGCGCAAGTCTTTGTATCTTTAAAATGAGTAAACGCTGAGTTTCGACCTAATTATTTTTAATTTTAAACTTATACAACTTATAACCTGATTTCAGCTTCGTATCATTGCGATCGGCGATTATTGAGAAGTGGAGATTAGCTGATTTGGCGAATGTCTCTGGTTATCGTAGTTTCAGCTAGCAAATTTAGGAGCATATTAAGATGAATATCAAGTCCCTCAGCCCTCTACTTACAAGTGTTGCTTTAGCAGGTTTTATCGGAGTTGGCGATGTAGCAGTTCGCTCTTTCACTCCTCAATTTCAATCTTCGGCGATCGCTGAGGCAATGCCTTCTAAAACAGCCCAAACAGAAATGCCTTCTGAAAAGACAGAAGCCATGAAGCATATTGAAACCATTACCAAAAACAAGGGTCAGATTGGTGGCGGCGATCAGTTACGTCGTTGGTTCTTCGGCGATCTTATGCCTTTAGGCGTGCAGCCAGGTGGAGCTGGCATGGTCGTAAGTCTATACAGCAAGACTCATGATGTTACATTCTCTTACTGTGCCACCTATGATGTAGTAGTCGCTGTGAAAAAAGGTCGAGTGGTTACATTCCCTGCTAAAGAAGTCAAATAGTTGATATTTCGTAGAGCGAATATTTACACTCACTCTCAGCCCCCGCTCTGACATTGAGAGGGGGCAAATTGATTATTTTTTACTAATATTATTTGCACCTACCAATCATATGGATCTAAAAGACACTCTAGCTTTACTACATCCTGCGATCGCGATCGCATTTGTATTCCCATTGATTGGTATCGTTATCAATCGTTCTTGGCTAACTCGTCAACGTCGTTTGCAAGCCGCAAATGGAGAGAAGAGCAAGATCCCGCCAAGTGTTGGCTCCGAGCATTTAGCGATCGGTTATTGGTTAAGCGGCTCGGTTGTGGGAGTTGCACTTTTGGGAATGGCTTTCCCAATTTTCTCCAAGATGATCGAACGAGACATTTTAACCAAAGAGCCATCACGGTTTGCCTTTGTGGTGATCTTGTTTATTGCTTCTACGGCTTCGATGGTATTTCTCTATCGAGCTACAAGCAAGTTATGGCGCGGTACTTTTGCGACACTTACTGGCATGGGATTAATTATCTTAGGTGCTCAACCAGAGGTCTTTCGTCGCGATAAAGAATGGTTTTTCTCTCACTACTACTATGGGATAGCCGCAGCTTTATTGATGGTTTTTTCAATTGCGATCGTGCAGGATATTTACCAAGATCGCAAAAATTGTTGGCGCACTGTGCATATTTTACTGAATATTTTTGCGACTATACTGTTTTTAGGGCAAAGTATGACTGGCGCTAGAGATTTGCTGTCTATTCCCTATAGCTGGCAGGCTTCCTACATATCTAAATGTGACTTTACGAATAAAACTTGTCCACAAATCAACAAGTAAATTGTTTCAAAAATGGAAGCGATTTCACTACTAAGAAATAAAGAAGTAATTTGTTGTGACGCGGCGAAGCCTCGCTATAACAAATTATTTCTTTGTTAAAAAATC
>JANNDZ010000251.1:0-3155 GCA_031378395.1 Pseudanabaena sp. OTE_75_metabat_487_sub | reverse complement strand
CGTCCAAGAAACTCAATATTGCCATCTGGGAAATAGCGAGCTAAGTCTCCAGTTTTATATAGTTTTGCCCCTGATTGATTGCTAAAGGGATTAGGAACAAATTTCTCAGTTGTCAACTCAGGTTGATTAAAGTAACCCGATGCTAATCCATCTCCGCCTATATATATTTCCCCGATCGCACCAATTGGCATCAGTTGCAACTGAGGATTTAATATATATACCTCTGTATTGGCGATGGGGCGACCAATCGGTACAGAATTACCGAGTTTTTTTGCATCTTCAATGGTATGGCAGCAGGTAAAAGTGGTACTTTCGGTTGGACCATATCCATTAATTAACCGACAGTTGGGCAACGCTGCACGAAACCTCTGGACATGGTTTACGGACAGTACATCGCCACCCGCTAACAATTGCTGTAATGGAAGTAACGATTCAAGCTGTTCATCCACCATTAGATGAAACAGTCCTGCGGTGAGCCAGATAATGGAAACATTATAACGTTTAATAATCTGTCCTAATTCGTCAAGAGAAGGTTTATCGGATGGGAACAAGACTAACTTCGCTCCATTTAGTAATGCTCCCCATACCTCAAATGTTGAAGCATCAAAGGCAAGTGGTGCAAGTTGGAGAAAAACTTGACTAGCGCTAAAGTCAGCATAGTTAGAATTTTTTACAAGTCGTACAACCCCGCGATGGACGACACTTACACCCTTGGGAATCCCTGTGGAGCCAGAGGTGTAGATCACATAGGCTAGATTGTCTGGGGTAATATTACAGACTGGATTTGCTTGGCTTTCTAGGGCGATCGCTTGCCAATCTCGGTCTAAGCAAACAATGTGAGCATTACTGGGTGGCAGTTGTTCGACTAATCTTTGTTGTGTAAGAAGCACAGACACCTGAGTGTCTGTCACCATAAAGGCTAGACGTTCTGGAGGATAAGATGGATCGAGTGGGACATATGCACCGCCAGCTTTCAGAATACCGAGAATACCTACAATAATCTCTAGCGATCGCTCAATGTAAATGCCAACTAAACTATCAGCACCAATTCCTAAGCCTCTTAAGTAGTGCGCTAGCTGGTTAGCCCGACTATTTAACTCCTGATAGCTAATTTGCTCATTCTCAAAAATTAGGGCGATCGCATCGGGCGTGGAAAGTACTTGTTCCTCAAACACCTCTTGGATTGAAGAATTACGAGGATAACCTACTTGTGTTTGGTTCCACGTTGCCAGTAACTGCTGCTCGACTTCTGGTAAGAGCGGTAATTGATCGATAGTGGTATCAGGAGCCTCGACAATACCTAGCAGCAAAGTCTCAAACTCTGCCAAGCGACGGCGAATCGTTACCGCATCAAATAAGTTCGTGTTGTATTGGCATTCTAGAGTAACTTTACCCCGCAACTCCGTGGCGTTAATAAACATTTCAAAATTTTCATAGCTGCGGGGATTTGTCGAAAACTCTACTTTTAGATCTTCAAACAATAGGCGATCGTTATCTAGCCCTTGTTCGAGGTTAAATGTGATCGGTACAAGTGGAATTCGACTGGTATCGCGAGGGATTGCCAATTTTTCTACTAAACTACCAAAGGTAAATAGCTGATGATCGTAGGCATCCAAAATAATTGGTCGTCGCTGTTGCAGATAATCGCTGAATGCTTGCTCTCCGTCAACCCAACTGCGTAAAGGTAGCAAGTTAACGCAATGACTGACTAACTGATAGTTGCCTGTAGCAGCCTGACCAGCAGCAGGGATGCCAACAATAATCTCGTTACTTCCAGTTAAACGATGTAGGAATACTTCAAAACCTGTAAGTAGCGTAGTTGTAAAACTGCATCCTAGCTTAGTTCCCAATTGCTTTAAGTTACTAACTAGAACTGGGCTTAGATCCCAATCTTCGCGAGCAGCCTCAAAAGTTCGTACTGATGGACGAGGGCGATCAGTGGGGAAGTCTAAAACGGGAATGGAATCGGAAAACTGATTTAACCAATATGCTTCGGTAGCGATCTCTTCTTCATCACCCTTAGATTCTTGCTGCGCGATCGCGTATTCACTAAAATGCTCTGGTTCTTCTAAATCAGGAGTTTCCCCATTTTTTAAGGCGGTATATAACTTGCCAAGATCGGTCATTAGCACAGCCCAAGACCAGCCATCACAAACAATATGATGAGCCGTCATCAGCAGAAGATGTTCCTGATCTTGAGTCTTAATAAGCTGTACCCGAATCAATGGTCCATGCTCAAGGTCAAATGGAGTCTCTACCGCTTGCTTTAGCAAATCCGCTAATCTAGTATCCCGTTCCTGCAAATCCAATCCAGAAAGATCGATTTCTGGAATTTGAAGATTGAGTGAAGCCACAATACAAAGGTTAATACCATCTGGACTAAAGGTTGTTCTCAAGGCTTCATGGCGAAGAACAAGTTCTTGCAAAGCTGATCGTAAAGCAGAAATATTTAATATTCCCCTCAACCATAACTTTTGGGATTCATTGTAGGCACAGTTAGCATCAATGCCCATTTGTACTGAAGCCCAAATTTCCTTTTGGGCTTCAGTTGCAGGTGCTGTTAAAAGCAGTTCTCCATCGGCAAAAGGATTAAAGTCAACAGCAGTGAATTCAGATTGTGTGCCTGATGGATAATTCATGATTTAATGCGTCCTATCAATAATCTAGTATAGTTAAAATTAGAGTCTATAGCTATATTTTCTTACTATAAATTTTTCATTGACGTTCAAATAAGTTGTTTTGAAAATAAGTTTGTTGGCTCTGTTTGTTAGAATCAGTGACTCTATTGATAAACATTTAGTTTATATTTATTCATACCTAATATTTTATTGTAGAGTGCAAAGTAGAATTTACATAACTAAATTGTAAATCTTCATTATAAAATTTGATTTCATAGTTAGGATTGATAACAAATATCAATCCCAAATCGTTAGAACTTAAGAGAGATTAGTTGATTTAATGAGTTTTTGGTAAATGTGTCAAGGACAAAGCCAGCGCTACAATCTTTCTGCTACTTATAGCGGTTTTCATATGAGTACGGTACGAGCATCACATTCATAAAACCAGCCAAAAAAGTCAGAAGTAGAGATAGAATTAAAAGCCTTAGTAACCGCAGCATGAAGCTCGTCAGTAGTCCTCGGAGCAATAGAACGGAG
>JANNDZ010000219.1:0-3396 GCA_031378395.1 Pseudanabaena sp. OTE_75_metabat_487_sub | reverse complement strand
ACTGTGATCACTTCGCCACGCATTGGTACTGGTAATCTCAAATCCTTGGAAGAAAATCGTATTGTCGAGACAGTTTCAATTGATTACGATCAAGTCAAAATAGCACTCTTGCAAATTCCCGATCGCCCTGGAATCGCTTCGCAACTATTTAAATCCTTGGCTGAGCAAGGAATCAACGTTGACTTGATTATTCAAGCGGTTCAAGAAACCGAAGGGCTAAATGATATTGCCTTTACGATTCCTCAAAATCAATTACAGTTGGCGGAAGTGGTCACCCGCAGCCTAGAAATTGGCGCAAGTTTAGTTACCGTCGATTCCAATGTTGCCAAAATCAGCATTATCGGTGTGGGCATGATCGGGCGACCTGGGGTTGCTGCCCAAATGTTCACGTCTCTCGCTGAAGCGGGCATCAATATTCAAATGATTTCCACTTCTGAAATTAAAATTAGCTGCGTGATTGAGGCGACTGATGGAGAAAATGCGATCGCGGCGATCCAAAAAGCTTTTGATGTCCCAGTGCGATCGCACCAAGCCTGTGAAATTACTTCTGAAAATAGCTCAGATATTTCGCCTGTGCGTGGGGTAGCTCTAGATCGTAATCGCGCCAGAATCGCGGTACAGCAAGTACCCGATCGCCCAGGCATGGCTGCCAAAATCCTTGAGCAACTTGTCGAACAAAATATTAGCTTGGATATGATCGTGCAGTCGCAATCTGATCGAGATATTAATGAAATTGCCTTTACTGTAGCGATCGCCGATCTTGCTAAAGCCGAAACAGCGCTGAAACAATATGCTAAAGTTCTCGGCTATGGAGAAGTTAGCTGTGATGGTGACATTAGCAAGGTCAGTATTGTCGGTGCAAATATGATCCATCAATCAGGAATTGCCGCACGCATGTTTAGCGCCCTTGCGAATGCAAACATTAATATTGAGATGATCGCCACATCCGAGATTAAGGTTAGCTGTGTGGTGCGTGATCATCAAGCGGAACAAGCACTGAAAGTTATTCATCAAGAGTTTAACCTGTCTGGCGATCATGCAATTGAAGTTCCCAGTGCCTTGAAAAAGTAGCAAGTGTGGCACTTCACGTCACACTTGCTTAACAGGCTTCAAGATAAGTACATATTCCGCGAGCATTTATATGTCATCTGATAATTCTAGCGATCGCACTGATGATTCACCAGTCAATCCTCCCACCGATCCTAAGCAAGCACCTCCTGTTCCCAAACAAGAACATCCAGTCAAAAATTTCTTGCTTGATAATTTACCCACTGTCACAGTGGCAATTTTGTTGGCAGTAGGTGTGCGGGTATTTGTTGCAGAGCCGCGTTATATTCCCTCAAGCTCGATGGAGCCGACTTTATTAATTGATGATCGCCTAATTATCGATAAGCTCTCTTTTCGTTGGCGCAAACCCGAACGCGGCGAAATAGTGGTATTTAATCCGCCCAATGTTCCAGGGGTAGTCCCCGATGCAACTAAGGTTTATATCAAGCGAGTAATTGGTTTGCCAAGCGATCGCATCAGTATTCATGATGGCAAAGTCTTTATCAATGATGCGCCTCTAAATGAGCCATACATTGCCGCACCGCCCAACTATACTTTGCCAACCCAAGACGATGCTCTCTGTCCCAACTGCTTCCGTCCTGATAACGTCCAGTCTGGCAAAGAACATCCATTTTTTACTGTACCGAATGGTAAATATTGGGTGATGGGCGATAACCGTAATAACAGTCTGGATTCCCATGCGTGGGGATTTATGCCCGAAGAGAATCTAGTTGGTCGAGCGATGTTTCGTTACTGGCCCTTTGACAATCGCGCTGGCAATTTAAACGTTCCTAAATACAACTAGTAAAACTAGGTTCAGCCATGACCAATCAAGCATCTATTCACAACAAAGAACCGTGGATATCTGTCATTTTATCAACTCTTTTCCCTGGCGTTGGGCAAATCTATGCGGGCAGATTTGTAAGAGGAGGAATGTTTCTTTTAATTGCAATAATCTTTATTGGAATAGTTGTATGGCTTGGGTTAAACCCATTAGTGAATCTTGTAGTTGTTGGTCAGGTTCTAGTTGGCTATTTTGTTTTCAATATTTTCAACCTTTTCGATGCCCATCGTTGCACGAGAAAATCTAACAATATTGAATTTGAAGTTGCTAGAAAAGCAGAAAAAGATCCTTGGCTTGGGGTTTTCCTCAACAGGTTTATAGTAGGCTCAGGATATGCATATCAAGGTAAATGGATATTGGCTATCTTGTTTTTTGTTTTTGGATATCTAAGCAGTCCTATTGTAATTCTATCTGTTGTACTTTTGTCCTTTGGAGGGCAAGCTGATCTTTTAGCAACTAAACTATCTTCCATTTACCTAATATCTGTAATCTTGTCCTATTTTAGTATTTATCATGTTTACAAAATTTCTCCAACGCAACGCGAAAAACAAAAAAAATCTATTATATTCATTTGCTTGATTTTGATTTCATTCGACTTCATTATTCCAATTTCTATAAGAACTTTTTTGGCTGAACCTAGGTTTATTGCATCGAGTTCAATGAATCCAACTTTATTAGTTGATGATCGCCTAATTATCGACAAAATTTCCTTTCGTTGGCGCAAACCTGAACGTGGCGAAATAATAATATTCAATCCGCCAAATCATCCTGTGATACCCGATACATCTAAGGTTTATATTCATCGGATAATCGGGTTGCCAAGAGATCGCATCAGTATTCATAATGGCAAAGTATTTGTGAACGATTCGCCTCTAAATGAGAAATACATCTCCGAACCAACAAACTATACTTTGCCATCCTCAAACGATTCTCTCTGCCCCATGTGTTTTCGCCCTGACAATGTCCAAGTTGACAAGGAGCATCCATTTTTCACTGTACCCAACGGGCAATATTGGGTAATGGGTGATAATCGTAATAACAGTTTAGATTCCCATGCATGGGGATTTTTACCAGAAAAAAATATTGTCGGTCGCGCCATGTTTCGCTATTGGCCCCGAGATAGTCGAGTTGGAAACTTAGTCATTCCAAAATATTAGAATTATGGCAAACAAATACCACTAATTCTAACTAGATAAAACAACAAATATAGATTAACACATGTCCACAGAAATTAAGTTAGATCCGCAAGTTCCCAATAAACCTTGGTGGCAACAACATGGCGAAACCATTCGGATTTTTGTCATTGCCCTTGCGATCGCCTTATTTTTGCGGACTTTTATTGTCGAGCCACGCTTCATTCCTTCTGGCTCAATGGAGCCTACTTTGCAAGTAGGCGATCGCATTTTAGTTGATAAGATCTCACAGCAATGGCAAGAACCACAACGCGGCAATATTTTGATTTTCTATCCGCCTAAGTCCCCTGCTATTGAGGATAATACTAAAGC
>JANNDZ010000205.1:0-1739 GCA_031378395.1 Pseudanabaena sp. OTE_75_metabat_487_sub | reverse complement strand
CCAGAGCGTATTCCCGATGCTCCGTACTTACAAACGCCGCCAGAAGTGGTGCTGAAAATGCTGGAGATGGCAAGGGTAGATAAAAATGATGTTGTTTATGATCTGGGCAGTGGCGATGGCAGAATTGTGATTGCATCCGCCCAAAAGTTTGGCGCAAGAGCCATTGGTATCGAGATTGATCCTGAATTAATCAGGGAATCTGATCGAGAATCAAAATTAGCGATCGCTAAAACACCAGAAATTCGCGATCGCATTCAATTTATTCAACAAGATTTCTTTAAAACAGATTTACGTGAGGCAACTGTAATTACGCTATACCTTCTACCACAAGCAAACCTTCGTGTCCGCTCCGAAATTTTACCTAAATTAAAAGCAGGAACAAGAATTATTTCCTATGAATATGATTTAGGAGATTTACCACCTAATCAAACTGAAAAAATTAAAGTTGGTAATCGTGAATATAGGATTTATCTATGGATTTTAGATTGACAAATTATTCTGAACATTTGATGAGCATTGCTTTACACTGTTTTTTCTTGTTTTTTATGCTAATCTGTTGCCAATCTTGTTCTAGTCAGTTTGTCCATTGAGAACCACAATATTTACTAAGATCGTTTTAGTTGTGATTTCTTTAATTACGGCTTTTCCTGCTCAAGCACATAACGATCATGTCTGTCCTGCGCAGTTACAAAAAGAGGTGGAAAGAGTCGCTCAGTCGCCTAAATTGCAACCATCGCGAGTTGGTGTATTTGTGCAAACTAATGATACTAATCCGCAGGTATTAGCCAATCTTGACGGTGATCGCTACTTTATTCCATCATCCAATGTCAAACTATTTACAACTGCGATCGCCTTAAAAACACTGGGAGCGGACTATCGTTTTGCTACTCGTTTGATGTCGCACAATTTGCCCAATACCAAGGGCGAATTAGAAAATGGATTATGGCTTGTCGGCTCAGGTGATCCTAGCTTTCGCTCGGCGACTGGTTTAAAATCGCTAGTAACACAACTTAAAAACAAGGGCGTAAAGCGTGTCAATGGTGGCGTATGGGCTGTAACATCGCGCAAAAGTGTCGAGGTTGCGGATAGTTGGGAATGGTCGGATTTACAGGAATATTATGCAGCGATCGCATCCCCATTCACGATCAATGAAAATTCTCTAAATTGGACAATTCGCCCCACCAAAATTGGGCAGCCCGTGATATTTGAATGGGAAAGCCCTAAACTAGCAAGCGGTTGGCGCGTAGAGAATAAATCAACCACAGTTAGCGCCGATTCTGAGTATAAGTTACCTGAATATGAGCTGCGGGTTGTGCGACCCCACGAGCAGAGAGTTCTGATCATCACTGGGCAGGTTCCTGAAAATGCTGAGCCAGAACTCGGTGGCGTGGCGATTCCCGATCCTGAAGCTAATTTTTTGCAACTATTGCGGCGGGAATTAACCGCTCAAGGAATTGAAATATCAGCAGATATCGCAGCTAACAAATCTAAACAACTTCCTCCCACCCAAGACTTAGCGATCGCATTCTCGCCACCAATCTCTGAATTAATCATTACCACCAACAAAGATAGCAATAATCTCTATGCAGAATTATTACTTAGAGCTTTAGGCGATCGCTTCCATAAAGTCGTTCCCTATGAGAGCTTTAGCGGTGGACTGATAGCGATCAATCAATATTTAGAATCGATAAATATTTCACGCGCTAATGTCTTACTTGCTGATGGCTCTGGGCTATCAC
>JANNDZ010000189.1:0-3948 GCA_031378395.1 Pseudanabaena sp. OTE_75_metabat_487_sub | reverse complement strand
TTTTTGTTGGGGTGGGGAAACCCCCCCCACCACATCTATGCTACTGCGAATGAAACTTTAACCAACGAAGGCAAGGCGAGGAGCAGACACACCCGTAGCTTCAGCACCCTTAAGGTAAGCCAACATCGTATCAGCATCAGACACTTCAAAAGGGTCATTACCAGCGTTATCAGAGAAGCCAGGCTCTACAAAAATCTTCTCGATCTTAGAGTCGTTGACCAACATCGAGTAGCGCCAAGAACGAAGGCCAAAGCCAATATTAGATTTGTCAACAAGCATTCCCATCTTGCGGGTAAACTCACCAGCGCCATCAGGAAGCAAGAATACATTCTTTGCACCAACTTCCTTGCCCCATTTAAACATAACGAAAGCGTCGTTAACGGAAATACAAATGACTGAATCAACACCTAGAGCCTTAAATTCTTCATAAAGCTCTTCGTAACGAGGTAAGTGATTGGATGAGCAGGTAGGAGTAAATGCACCAGGTAGAGAGAAAACTACTACTTTTTTGCCAGCAAAAAGATCTTGAGTAGTCTTGTCTTCCCAACGATATGGGTTAGGACCTTCAACAGATTCATCACGTACACGAGTCTTAAAAACAACGCTTGGTACGGTTTCAATAACTGCCATATTTTTCTCTTGAGGTAAATACTTATCTGAGCACTTTTAAGAATAGTTCTTATTTAGAAGTTAGTCAATACCCATAACTACTCAACTCTTTGAAAAAGTTTAATAAATTTGTGATTCTTAGATAGAAATGATATAGTTGCTAATCAAGTAAGTAAACATGCTCATTACTTGTGAAATTTTTATTTGAAATCTTTTAGTTGAATTTTCCTATCCTAAAGAGCAGATTACTAAATTCTTAAAACTGTAAATCTAGTCTGCAAGAGCTTTACAAGAAAATTTGGCGGGAATCAGGAGTACGTTTATATGCAAAAGCAAGCGGATCGAGTTGTCCAAATATTGAAATCTAAGGGGTTGCGTGTCACGCCACAACGTTTTGCTGTATACGCAAATTTACTTGAGCGTCTAGATCATCCAACCGCCGACCAGATCCTCAATGATTTAAACCAAGATGCACCAACTTCTTCTCAGGCAACCGTTTACCTTTCGCTCCAGACTTTGTGTGATGCAGGATTAGTGCGAGAAGTTTTATTGGAGCAGGGTGTATGTCGTTATGATGCCAATGTAGAGCCACATCATCATTTCCGGTGCAGATGTTGCGGCAAGATTGAGGATATTGAGTGGGATGCCTTTGAAGGTTTAAGTTTTCGGAAACTTCGTGCAGGTCTAAAAGTTGATAGCTACGAGGTAACTGTTAATGGTGTTTGCGATCGCTGTCAAGATTAAAAAAAATTGGTGCAGCAATGCACCAATTTTTTTTAATCTTCATCTGGGGTCAAATCTCCCATAAAGCCCTCAGATCTCATTTCATCAGGGGTAACTAGCCGATTTTGTCTAGTCATATTATCTTGGCTTTCAGCTAAGTCTTCGGGAGGTAGATTACTGGATCGTAAGTTTTCTGGATATAAATCCGAAGGCGATCGCTTCTGACGGCGAGGACGACCGAGGGATTTTAATCCAGCTTTTAAGCCAGCAAATGCACTTTTAGTTGCGATCGATGCATTTGATGCACCTTGACGTACACCCTTAATACCATCATTTACTTGCTTCACAGCCTCGCCAGCACTTTTTGCTCCTTGGTTGAGTTCATCACTTAATTCACTTAGCTCTAGCCCTGTCATACGGATTGCTTCGAGTGTCGCAGGTAACTCCCTCGTTAAGGTGTCAGCTAGGCGAATAATACTATTGGCAGCTTTTGCCAATTCCTGAAAAGCAGGGATTGCCGTTAACAAAAGAATCGTCAGACAAACGACCACCAATAAAAATGATAAACCTAGCAGAAAGATCGCTTCTGACATAATTTCCTATAGGTGTTTACTCTTTCAAAACTGTTTTAAGGGTTTATTCTTCATCTTCAATAGCATCGTCACCTTCACTGATCGAATTATTTGACGAACCGCCTATTGATAGGGCTAATTCCTCCTGTAGCTTACGACTTGCTTCTTGTCCTGTTGCGATCGCATCTTGTAGACGAACTAGCGCCTCATCGATAGTTCGTTGCGCCTGCTCAGTAAAGCGATCTGCTTGATACTGCACATTAGAACCCAACTCTTCAGCGAGTTGAGGTAAATCTTGCGCTGATCGCTTCAAAATTTGACGAGTTTCTTTGCCTGATCTCGGCGCAAACAATACACCAACTGCTGCACCGATCGCTGTACCCACGATCAATCCACCGAAAAATTTACCCGCGCCGTTTGACATTATGTTTGCTCCCTGACGACTTGCTCCTTGACGACCCTTTGTTTTTGCTTGGTTTGTTATTTGGAGAGTTTGACACACCCTTTAGCGAACCTTTCCGCGACTGTTGCCACCGACTCCCTAAAAAGGATACACCACGCACAAGTACAGACAATAATTTGCGAATTTTTTCTAACTGACTTTGCAATATTTGGTATTGCTCGCGCGCCGTGCCAACACCGCCACGAGCAACTTCAAGGTTAGGGGTAGATCCCTGTAAGCCATTGTTGCAAGCTTCTGTCCAGCCCTCTACAGTTTTTACTGTTGATTGGAGCGCATTGCGAAGTATCCAGACCTGCCATGAAGCCCATAGCAATCCAACGCTAAGCATTAACTGTATGGCAATCGCGATCCAAATCATGTTTTTAACAAGAAATCATAGAATTTTTAAGTTTTGTAATGACAAGAGAAAAGTAGCATATGCTTCATTTCTTTGATGTTTTTAAGTACCTTAGCATAGCTAAAAAACACAGTGAAAAACCTTACCGCTTGCTGTACGGGCGGTACAGTTTTCGAGAGTGTGTATTTACTTGTAATGAGTATAGCAACCACCATCATAGTTTAATGCCAGAAAATTAATGTCAAAAGAAATCGTGACAGAATATGTCAGCAAAAGCCATGAATCCAAAAAAGGAACTCAAAATTTCTTAAACTCGTCTCACAATATATAAATAAGTTATATTGGCAATTGATTGAGATGCACACAACAAAGTTGTCTAATAGTTCAGTGACACTTCTACACCCACACCCCTATCTGATCGTTCATGCAGATGAGGGGCAGCAAATGATTCCACTTACAAACGCAGATTTCTGGACAATTGGTCGGGGCTATGACAACTCAATTGTATTGACAGATAAATGGGTTTCACGCTACCACGCCACATTGCAAATCGTGGGAGCATCCAAAAATGAAGGCTTTGAGTCTTCTATGAAAGGAGATCCAAAGAATCGCAGCAATAACAATGAGTCTGGTAGCTTCTACCTTGTCGATTTTGGTAGCCGCAACGGTTCCTTTATGCGTGGACAGAGGATTACCTTCCCCATTTTGTTAAAAAGTGGCGATCGCATGACCATCGGCAAAACTGATATAGATTTCTTCTCACCGCATAAACGCGAACCCCATCGCCCTACTACTGAGCATATGCGACTATTTCAGCAGCCCACGGCTCCTGTTTCTCGCACTACGCTTACCCCTTCTGAAGAGAGGGTTTTCTGGCAAGTTGTCCAAGGCTTTACAAACAAAGAAATTGGCAAACGGTTGCAGATCAGTCCGAGGACTGTCCAAACTCATCTCAGCAGCATTATGACTAAGCTGAATCTGGAGAATCGATCGCAGATTGTGCGTTATGCCTTCGAGCAAAGTTATCGCCCTACCAGCAGTGATAACGCAGTAGATAATACAGACGGTAGTAATAACTAGTCAACAAAGGGTTAGCGCCACAATTCTGATTATGAAACCGATTTTTATAATGAGAATTGCTGGAATAGCAAGAAGCGCTACCCCTTTTAGACTTTTTTCGATAAGATAAGAGTCAGTTTATCCAAATATCTGAAAACATGCTCGATCTCAAAGTCCTTCTGCCG
>JANNDZ010000125.1:0-2120 GCA_031378395.1 Pseudanabaena sp. OTE_75_metabat_487_sub | reverse complement strand
GATACTTGACTTGGGGAATCGCGGCTTGAACCATAAATGTTTTCCATTCGCTGATCAAATATTATAAACTCAAAAAGTAAGAGGTGGCGCAACGCGCCACCTCTTACTTTTATTAAGCATTTACTAATTCTTTCATCGGAGCAGCAAGAGCTTCTTCCAATGGTGCACGACCTAGACGTTCTTCGAGAATATCCATTACCGTCCGCCCAAAGTCATCATCATCACGCTTCCACGCTTCTAGACATACTTCCCCAAAGAATGAACCTAGAGGCTCAGGATTCCAAAGCAACTTCTTGGCAGTCCAAGGCATCATGCTCATTGGGTTATAGCCTTTCTTGAGAATGTTATTTTTGAAAGCATAATCTTCCAAATGCGTATGTGGTTGTAACCCAATGAAGAAGATCGCAGGTTCCACTTTGTCCGCACCAAAGATAGCTTCCAATTCTCGGTGATAGGCGATTGTCTGACGCACTGTTTCTAGAGTTTCATCGATCACATTAAAAGAATAGTTAACGGAAACTAATTCATTAAAACCTGCGGCTCTGAGATCGCGACAGTTTTGTAAAACTGATTTGAGGTTATAGCCCATGCGCATTTTCCGAACAAGTTCTTGAGAGCCACTAGTAATGCCGATCTCGAAATAGCTCATGCCTGTCTCTACCATCAACTGACAGAGGTAAGGCGTGAGATTGTCAGCACGGATATAGGCTGCCCAATGAATATCAGTCATACCCGATGCTTTGACTTTTTCGAGAAGTTCTACAGCATCATCAATAAACTTCTTGGCAGGAATAAACTGTGCATCAGTGAACCAGAAATTGCGAACGCCGCGATCGTAAAGTTGGCGCATTTCCTTGATCACTTCATCGGTGGGATTGATGCGAACTTGCTTGCCTTCAATTACCGTATAAATACAATAACAACAGTTATGAGGACAGCCGCGCTTAGTTTGCACGCCAATATAAAAGTCGCGATCGCGGAAATAATAATTGAAATCTTCCCAAATCGATTCGATATATTCGTAATTGCAAGCGCTTTTTTCAATCGGTGCAGGTTGCTCATGAATTAATCTGGCGCGAGGCTTAGTTTCACCAGCCACATAGCAGCGATCGCCTTCGATTTCACGCCCTTGCACCAATCGTTCTAATAGAGATTCACCCTCACCAACAGAAATAATTGTGCCTTTGGGTAGGATGTTGCCTAATTGCTCATAAAAAACACTGACCGCACCACCACCTATCACGGCTCTGGCTTCAGGATGATATCGTCTGGCTCGACTCAAGCCGCGCTTGATTAAATTTGAGTTGCGCCAAAGCTCAGTGTAATAAGCCGTAAATAGTCTTAGTCCATTGATAGCGCCACGGAATTTCTTGAAAGGATTTTTGGCATAGTAAAACTCAAAGGCATTTTGCAGTGGATTGCCGCCGCGTCCGCCTACTGGGGCATAAATCTGAATGTCGCGCCAAGAAAATACTAGTAAATTGGGCTGAAACTTGTCGATCGCCCGATCCAGGGCTGCATAAAAATCAAGGGGTGGCACAGTGCCTAAGTCAAAAATATTTTGTTGTACATGGGGCGCAACCTTATGAATGTGATCGGACAAATAAACTACACCAATCGGGAAAATTGGGTTGCATGGAAGGCGAATATAAAGAATGCGATCGCAGCCTACGGATACAGCAGATATATCACTAGCTAAATCTTGAGGTTCTCTTATGAAATCAATGGTAGACATAGGATTTTATCTTTGATCTGAATTATTTATTATTGTTCTTATTATTTTTGGGGCTATTACCGCAATTTTCATCTTTGAGAATCGCTGCATATTCACCGCTAAGTCTTTACATATCTTAATTATATTCACTTTCTCCCCAGTTCGGTAGTCATGGGGATCGATAAATTGGGGATCAAACAGGCGATCGCTGAATTGATAGTTGGTAGTTAGTTGGTAGTAGTATTTACAATCGCTAGTTGGTCTTGAGTGTTAGCTTTATGTACGGGCAAAATGGCAAGATCAATATTCTTGTTAATTCCAAACACATCGGCAGGGTTTATTTGGTTTAATTAGGAATATTTTTGGATTTATGACTAACTTAGGCTAGTTTAATATTCAAAAAATC
>JANNDZ010000114.1:0-7894 GCA_031378395.1 Pseudanabaena sp. OTE_75_metabat_487_sub | reverse complement strand
TCGCCAACTTGAAGTACGTTTATTGACTTGATATTGATATTTGAGTAAGTGCATCAATAAAATTTCTAAGTTACTTTCTAAAGCAACTTTTTCTTTTCGCGCCATTGCTTCAATTTCTTCTAAAAGGTTCTCAATGTCTAAATTTTCTAGTTTCCCCGTGCGGAGTTGTTCGGTAGTCATTTCCAACCACTGCAAGTAATCTTCTTCATACATTGTCTTTAAAGAGGGTTTTGCCTTTATGACTGTCATCGGGGTTGCTCCATTGACGATGTTTCTATTTTACACTGCGATCGCTTAAATCATTTGGTCAGCGATCGCTCTGCCATTTCAAATTATCTATCCAATACAAAATTAAACAGTTCCCACTGGCATTAAGATTAAGCTAGATAAGCTCAAAGAAAAACCTTATGAACTTAAAAAATAGTCTGCTAACTCGTATCACGCAAACTGCTGGACAATGTGGTGGTCGTCCTTGTATTCGAGGGATGCGAATTCGGGTGACTGATATTTTGGAAATGCTATCGGAAAATGTAAGTATTACTGAAATTCTAGAGGATTTTCCTGATTTAGAGCTTGCTGATATTCAAGCTTGTTTAGTTTTTGCGGCGCGGCGTACTGATTTTCCTAGGCTCACTGCATGATTATTTGAATTTAAGTCAATTGAAAAAAGGAGAAGTTGCTGTGGAAACTAGTAATAATTCATGATTTAGATATCTTTACGAGAATAAAATCCTTACATCCCAACAATCGAAAAAAATCAAAAATAGATGATGCTTGTCTATCTTTTCAGTCATCAATTTTCTGGTAGATTGAGCATCTGTTAATATACCAATACCAGATAGTTAGTTCGCGCATCAGGTTTCTCACCCAAAAGTCATGACAAACCAGCCTAAGAAAACTAAAACCAAAAGTAATCCTGTGGCAACAAACAACAAAATACCTCCTGCATATTTCCTTTCTTTAGAAATAGAAAACGTTCTTTGCTTTAAAGGAAAGCATGAACTAAAGCTTTCTAGTAACGATTGTCCTGCACAGTGGACAGTTATTTTAGGAAATAATGGAGTTGGGAAAACTACACTTTTAAGATGCCTAGCTGGTATGGAAATAATTCCAAGTAGGAAAGATTCCACTTCTCCTTACCACGCTTACCCCTTAATAACTCTTCTTGGGGTTTCAAAGGATTTCAAAGATTGGAAGGAAGAACTAAAAGTAATGCAGAGAATGATGGCTCAAGTGAATACTAAATTTATTTGTAATGCCAATCTAACATCATTAAAGGCTTTAAAAGGAGACATAAGAAACCATCCTGAAATAAAGACAATTCATATTGAAGTAGATATGCAGTCTTATACCCCACGAATTGGATTCCCTGTGGAAGCTGCCAAGGTAATGGAAATAATTCATACTACGGAGCAAACTGTTGAAGAAGCTTCCTTACAGTTGTCAGTTGATTTTTTAGGTGGCGCAGTATGCTATGGGTATGGAGCAACGAGAATAATGGCTAATACTTCTTGGAGTGATGAATATTCCACAGATCATTCTATTACCCTATTTTACGATAATGCTGCCTTGATGAATGCAGAAGAATGGCTATTGCAAACCGATCATGCTGTTAAATCTGCATCTGGGAAAACACGCATTTCTTTAAAAAAGAAATTTGATCGTATTGTTGAAATCTTAAAACAGATTTTGCCAGATATAAAGGATATTCGTATTACCCCAGTAGATGAAGACCACTTATATCCAACAGTAGAGTTTTCAACACCTTATGGATGGGTGCGTCTATTAAGCTTAGGATTAGGGTATCGCGCCACAATTGCTTGGATGGTGGACTTAGCGATTAAATTATTTAAGCGTTATCCTAATAGTGAAAATCCGCTTGCGGAACCAGCAATTGTTTTGGTTGATGAGATTGACTTGCATATGCATCCACAATGGCAAAGGACAATCATGGAATTTCTGACAGAAAGATTTCCCAATACCCAATTTATTGTTACTGCTCATAGTCCGCTAGTTGTTCAAGCAGCCCAAGATGCAAATATTGTTTTATTACGACGAGATGGCGATCGCGTAGTAATTGATAATAATCCTGAAATTATTGATAATTGGCGTGTCGATCAAGTTCTAACCAGTGTTTTTGAAATCCCCTCAGCACGTCCTCCTCAAATTGAGAAATTGTTAGCTGAAAGACAAGAGGTTCTTTCTAAACCGAAGCTATCCAAAGCTGATAAAGCAAAACTGAAAGAATTAGAGGAAAAAATTGGCGCTTTGCCTACTGCCGAAAACCCAGACGATATCAAAGCGATGGACATCATTCGTCGTGCTGCCAAATTATTAGAAAAATCTGGTGCGGAGGCAGTTGAGTGATTCGGATTCACAAACCCAAAACGCCACCAGAAAAACTCGCTATAGATGGTAAACAAAAACGGCGATCGCATTGCGCCTCATATTCTCGTAATCCATCAGCCTACGAAACGGGGACAAAAAAGTTTGAATTTGATAGTTCTATCTACGCCCATAAAACCGTCAAGCAAGCACTAATTCAAGCTCAACATCAAAAATGCTGTTTTTGCGAACGCCTAATCGGGACTGATGGTGATGTCGAACATTTTCGTCCGAAGCAAGCCTACAAACAAGCACCTGGCGAAGCCCTAAAATATCCAGCTTACTACTGGCTGGCGTACGAATGGGATAATCTCTACCTTGCCTGTACTGGTTGCAACCAAAGACATAAGCAAAATTTGTTCCCTCTTCAAAATCCAACCGAAAGAGCTACTAACCATAAAGAAAAAATTGAGCATGAGCAACCTTTATTTATTGATTTTGGAAAAGAAAATCCTGAGGATTTGATCGGCTTTCGGGGACATGATGCATATGCAATTGAAGGTAATCAGAGAGGGAAAGTTACGATTGACTCCCTGAAACTTAATGATCGGGCTTTACCAGAAGCCAGACTTCAGCATCTGCAAAAATTAAAACGATTAAATGAGATTTTGCTATTAGCCAGTAACCGACAGAATGATCGTGAACTACAAAAAATTGTGGTGGAGATAAAAGAAGATTTCAAGAAATACATGTCTGATAATGCTCAATTTACAGCGGCTACTCGTTGTGCGATCAATTCAGACTTTGAGTATGTAATTAGTTAAATCGCCCCATCCATCAAACATTGCGTTAAAGTTAAACTTAATGCACAAAGCCCGATCGCCGATATTAACCATGAATATTACAGTCAAGCTTCGCCGCCAAACATCCCGCGATAGCGAACCCACCTATCAAACCTATCAAATCGAAGCCGATCCCGATCGCACCACAGTCCTTGATGCATTAATCAAAATTCAAGGCGAACAGGATGGCTCCATCGGCTTTCGGCGCAACTGTCGCAATGCTATTTGTGGATCTTGCTCCATGCGAATTAATGGGCGATCGGGCTTAGCTTGTCAGAAACATATCAGCGAAGTAATGAGCGATCGCGATACCGAACTGGTCATCGAACCGATGCAAAATCTACCCGTGATCAAAGACTTGATCGTAGACATGACTAAGTTTTGGGATAATCTCGCCAAAGTCGATCCCTATGTCTCCACAGCCTCACGGCAAATTAGTAAAACAGAATACCTCCAAACTCCAGCCCAACGCGCCAAACTCCAAGCCGCCGCCAACTGCATTCTCTGCGGTTCTTGTTATTCTGAATGTAATGCTGCAGCTGTTAGCGACCGCTTTGTTGGCCCCCATGCATTAGCCAAAGCATATCGAGTCATGGCAGACAATCGCGACGATCGCACCGAGGAGCGAGTAGAGAAATATAACGAATCAGGATTTGTCTGGGACTGTACGCGCTGCTATAACTGCAACGAAGTCTGTCCAGTGGAAGTACAACCTCTGGATCGAATTTCCCAAATCAAACATGAGATCCTAGCTAATACAGATCTGCCAGAATCCACCGCTCAACGTCATCGTCATGCGATGGTTGAGCTAGTCAAAGAAGACGGCTGGATCGATGAAAGTAAATTTGGTGTG
Source organism: Pseudanabaena sp. OTE_75_metabat_487_sub (assembly GCA_031378395.1). GTDB lineage: Bacteria > Cyanobacteriota > Cyanobacteriia > Pseudanabaenales > Pseudanabaenaceae > Pseudanabaena. The sequence goes on along the minus strand of JANNDZ010000114.1, from coordinate 3,874 downwards.
CGCGTAGTTGGTGATAACTTTCGAGATATCAAAGGATTACTCAGCATTTTTCCGCTTGGCATTCGCATGGTTTTACATGGCAAAATGCCCTACCCTTGGGAGTTTCAGAAATCAGAAGGAGCATCTGAAGCTAAAGCTTTGATTGAGGCGATCTATTCTGCGAAGAGCGATCGTTCTTCTGAAAGCCATTGACGACAAGCTCTCATCGCGGCGCTTCTACCTTGATTTAGAGCGATCGCAACAAAGTTTGGAATTACTTCGGTAATTTTCAGATTCGGGAAGGTAGGACTAACTTCGGAGTCATACGCTAACTGCAAGAGTAACCTTTTCCATAGGAATATCAGAATATTCTTTTTCTGTATTCTCGACAGTATTTTTAGTGGGAATAGCTTCACCATGCTTTTGATAACTTTCTTTAACGCCGCACCATGCAATTTCTAGTTCATCTAGAGCCGCATGAGGGGTATCTGCAAATGCCGAAATATTTGGCATTTCAATAAAATGTGCTAACCAATCACCATCTTCATCTCGAAAAATTTTGATGCTAAACCCATCAAAATCATTTTTAGCGATTTGGCTCATCTCATTTCTCCTGTAAACCTAGAAATTGTTTAACTTGATATTCTTTAGCCTCGCCGTTTTTTGTTGGCTGAATTGATAAGCGGGCTTTCTCTGGTGAGTACCAAATACGATGACTTCCAGTTTGATGATCGCAAATCCAACCACAAATTTCCAGTAAAGATTCAAATTCACTAAAACGCAATCCCTTAGGATTTTGCTTAGCTTTGTTGAGTAGTTTTTCTTTTTTGCTCACTTATTAATGTATATGAATTTACTAATTTTAACTTTTATTGATAGAGCCTAGAAAATACCTGCGGATTCGTAGAGGCGGCGAATCAGGGCGAGGATTTTGCGATCGTAGAGAGGATCGATCGCCCAACGTCCCGTTAATTGATGTAAGACTGGAGCAACGCCTCTCGCCACCAAATTGAATCTAGGCGCAACTAGGGGTTGAAATAGAGGAGCATTACAGGCATAAGCTTTAAGCTGTTGGATATGCGCTCTTACACCTGTGCGCTGATCAGCAAAACTTGCCCCTGCTCCATTTGCATTAGAACTGGCTGCTGCACCCAAACTAGCAAAATTATTTTTCTCAGGCTCAATACCTTTGACAAATCTGAGAAATCCTGTTTCGATACACATTTGGCAAAAAGCAATATCGTGATTTACACCTTCAATTTCTGCTTCTTCCCGATATATGTGAGGTAGATCGCTATAGTTGGTAAGTACTGCTTCGTTATTATTTTTAAGAAACATCAACATCTGTACTTCTGACGTATTTCCTACACCCATGATCTGATCGATTTGACCCGTAAAAACCTTGAAAATTGTTTTCAAATAAAGAGTGCGTGTAGTGCTATCCCAAGATACAGAAGTATTTAGCTCACGCAGCGCGATCGCTTGTACGTAGACAATACTTTGATAACGCAGACGACAGGTTAAAGGAATTTGGTTGAGATCGAAGCCAAGGCGATCGGCTAGATCCGCAGGCACAAAGACATTGCCTGAAACTAGAATCCCTCTTTCTTCATAACTTTGACCATTGAGATTGATATTAATCTCTGGATAAGTCACAGGCTTAATATTCGTAGGGCGATTGGATGGAGTATATACAGGAATCGTCGTGGCAGTTTCGTTAATCCATGCTTGCAAACCATCGGCAATTCCGATCGCATAGTCACGTCGCCTTGTTTGCATTAATAACTTGTCTTGCGAATTTTTAGAAAATACTAATTCCAGCAAAATAGAAGGAACTGAAATTTGGCGGCAAAAACTCAAACTACCTAGACCCGCGATCGTATCTGCTTTTGCGCCGCGATTGATGATTTCAGGTACACGCTTAGTTAAAGCACTAGTAAGTATTTCTGCTTGTCGTTTACGTAGGGCATTATTTGTAATGTAATAGGCAGTTGTACCGCGCAATTCACTAGCATTGGCTATATCAATTTGCAACGACAAGGCTACATCTTGAGATGTCGCTCTCGCATTAATCCATGCGATCGCCTCTGTTAAATTTAAATCATCACTAGGAATGCTGATCGAAATACCTCGCGATCGCAGTTCGGCAATCATTAAGTCTCTAGTGGCAGCTAATTCAGCAGTTTCCATCGCTCCACCCGTCATCTCACTGAGATCGCGAAATGAACCCTCAAAACCACCGTGACCTGCGGAAATAAATATTTTGCCCATATCTCTATCTGCCAGCCAATTTCAGCAACCAAAAAAGTCTTCGTAAGTCTATCAGCTTTTGTCCTGTTTGACTTTTTATTATTAAAAATAGAATGGCGCGAAGCGCCATTCTATTTTTTGGCTTAGGATTTGATCGTAAAAACATCAAAATTGGTTTCATAATTAATACAGCACTTTGCGAATGTGTACTGAACACATTTGCAAAGTGCTGTATTAATCTCAGTGAGATGTATGGTTCTGCATTTTGCTACAGGCAAAATCTAAAACAATGTATTGCTGATTTATCAGGGCGGGAATCTTCAAAAAGCACTAATTATGAAAAAAAGAGTTAATCTTACATTTCCCAAGCGAGCGATCAGCATTCCGATTACCTATCGGCTTGCCAAAGATTTTAATATTGCCGCCAATATCATTCGCGCTCAAGTTGCTCCCAATAAAGTGGGCAAAATGGTGCTGGAGCTATCAGGCGATATTGATCAGCTAGAAGAAGCGATGGACTGGATGCGATCGCAAGATATCGAGGTTTCATTACATGGACGCGAAATTGTGATCGATGATACTGCTTGTGTCGATTGTGGCTTGTGTACAGGTGTTTGCCCCACTGAAGCCCTAACTCTCGATCCGAAAACTTTTCAACTCAACTTTTTGCGATCGCGCTGTGTTGTCTGCGAACAATGCATTACTGCATGTCCTGTTAACGCCATCTCAATCAACCTATAGCTTTTTTTAGCAATTTATGATTAAACAAATCACAATAAATTTTTTGAAAGTGTTACTTTGCAACACTTTCAAAAAATTTATTGGTTCAGGATTGAGTACAAAGCATTGTAAGCTCAAGAGAGGTAATGCTTAAGACACAAATCAGCAACAATCGATTTGAGATCGCGATAACCGCCTATAATGATACAAAAAGTAACAATTTTTCACAAACCCTTTAATCAATCAAACTTTGAGTCATAACTCATGCATTTTGAGTTTTTTTCGCTAGAAATTATTCAAGAATGGACGCAGCAGTATGGATACTGGATTGTTTTCTTTGGCATCATGCTTGAGAATGCAGGTATCCCATTGCCAGGGGAAACGATCACCTTAGTTGGTGGATTCTTAGCTGGAAATGGCGAGTTGCGATATCCATTGGTTTTGCTATGTACAGTCGCAGGAGCTATCTTGGGAGACAGTGCAGGTTACTGGTTAGGGCGTTGGGGAGGTCTGCCAGCATTAGAGAAAATCGGCAAGCTATTTAGGATGCCCAGCGATGAAATTGCGATCGCTCGCGAAAAATTTCGTGGTAGCGCTGATCGGGCTGTCTTTTTTGGGCGCTTTATCGCTATTTTACGAATCTTCGCGGGACCAATGGCAGGGCTATCGGGGATGTCTTACTCTCGATTTCTATTTTTTAATGCTACAGGGGCGATCGTTTGGGCAACAGTCACCACTGGGGTCGCTTACTACGCAGGTACATTAATTCCCCTAGAAACTCTAGTTTCTGGAGTTGTGAGGATTAGTTCAATTATTTTAAGCGGTGTAGTGCTATGGTTTGCCATACCCCCTGCATTCCGATGGCTTAAAGAAAGGTTTATCAATTGGCGCAATGCAAATAAGCCTCAATCCTCTAAAATCAGTC
>JANNDZ010000109.1:0-3221 GCA_031378395.1 Pseudanabaena sp. OTE_75_metabat_487_sub | reverse complement strand
TTTTTGTTTTAGCGAGAGCTTACACTTTTAAGCTCAGTCGATAAAATATCGATCGCTTTGGCAAACTGTGGATCGGAGATTGTGCCAACTAGATCACGGTTTTTATTCAGCTTTTCAAGATCTTCTTTGGTCAGTTCAACTACACGGTCAGGAATAATACCCAAGTGATTGATATCGCGTCCGCTGGGGGTGTAGTACTTAGCAATCGTTACCGCCATGCCCGAACCATCACTTAGGGAATGCACCGACTGGACTAGCCCCTTACCAAAGGTTTTAGTACCGACAATTACAGCACGTTTATTATCTTGCAAAGCACCAGATAGGATCTCACTAGCACTTGCTGAGCCACCATCAACTAGAACTACAAGCGGCTTATTTGTAAGAGCTTGACGGTTTGCTGTTAGTCGCTCGCTTTCACCTTTACGATCAATTGTAGAAACAATGGTGGCATTATCGAGCCACATCCGTGCAATTTCAGCACTGGAATAAAGTAATCCACCAGGATTAGAGCGTAAATCTAATACAAATCCAACCGCGCCTTTACTTACATGATCTTGAATCGCTTTGCGCATGTCACTTGCCGCATTGGCATTGAACTGACGCAAGCTGATATAGCCAACCTTACCGATATTGGTATCACGAAGCTCGGCTTTGACTGGATGGATCTCAATCTTGGCGCGTTCTAGCTCAATGTCAAACTGCTTATCGCCGCGCTTAATCCCCAATTTGACCTTTGTCCCCGCAGGTCCACGGATTAGGGCAACGGCTTGGTTGATATCCATGCCTTCAGTAGACTTGTTAGCGATCGAAGTAATGATGTCTTTTGTCAAAACTCCAGCACGAGATGCAGGCGAATCTTCGATTGGGGCAACAACCGTTAGTTGCTTAGTTGCGTCATCCATCCCAAGTTGGATCCCAACCCCTGTGAGTTCTCCCGAAGTATCAATTTGCATACTCTTAAACTGCTCAGGGTCCATAAAGCGAGTATATGGATCGTCGAGAAGTTTCAGCATTTCTCGAACTGAGCGATAGGCTTCAGCCTTAGAAGAATAATCACGATTTTCGACATATTGTCGTCTGACTTGCCGCCAGTCAACTTTATTGAAAGCCCCATCAACATATTCACGATTGATCAGCTGCCAAGCTTCATCAACTATTTCTTTGGGGCTATCTCGAAATGCGGCGATGCTAGGGTTTGCTAGCTGAAAACCAACAACTGCCACAGCCGCAGCTAATGCTGCTGTTGTACCAAGTACAAATCCGCCTTTTGCCATGTCAACTTCCTGAAAAGTGAGGTGTGTGAGGAATATATCTAAAAGTACACCAACTCTAGCACAGCCGCTTTTAAGCTTGTGATCGAATTAGCAAAAGATGTAGTGAAGTCATCCTTTCGGGTTCAGCATTAATACTTAAATCTAAATCCTGATCTAGCTCTAAATTGCCACCATTAAATTTCGTGTTTCACCTTTGCATTGATGATTTTCAAGGGAAATTATTAGACGTTAAAGCCTCAACAGTAACAAATGTGATTTCTAATACAAATTGATGTCTTATAAATTGATGAAATCATCTTTGAATAATTTCTCTATGGTAACCATCAAAATGAGAGTATGAGTGCAGCAGTTTTTTTAGCCTTTCAGTCATTGAGACGCTATTTAAAGTTAAAGCAGCGCTTATCTAAACTCATGTCGCCTTATTCTGATGACAAGAAAATTTTGCGAAAGGATAGAGTCTGTGATCAAAAAATTTCTACTGAGTTCGTTGCTAGTTCTGTGGTTGGTGAGTTTTCCTTTTACAGGTCAGACTTGGGCGCAAGCAACTACATCTCCAACAGCTAGCCCAACAGCAACCTCCCCTGCGGCTACCACGAGTCCTTCTCCCAGTGTTGCTCCGTCCCCGACATCCGCTCCAGCAAGTGGTGACGTTGTAACTCTAACCAAAGAGCAAAAGGAAGCACTCGATAAGCTTCTTGCTCCAGCACCAGCGGCTTCGCCACTTAACTCAGGTGATACTGCATTTATGTTGGTAGCGGCTGCTCTTGTATTGCTGATGACTCCTGGGCTTGCCTTTTTCTACGGCGGTTTAGTCCGTAACCGCAACGTACTAAACACGATGATGATGAGCTTGCTGCTCATGGCTGTAGTCGGTGTTACTTGGGTACTCTGGGGATATAGCCTAGCCTTTGATGTAACTGCTGACGTAGCTAAGGGTACTTTTGGGCAGGGGCTAGAAAAGTTTATTGGTGGATTTGATTGGGTATTTCTCAATGGAGTCAAGTTCGATGCACCTGATCCTATTGGTTACGCTGGTACAATTCCCCATGCCGTATTCATGGTTTACCAGATGATGTTTGCAATCATCACACCAGCTCTGATTTCAGGTGCGATCGTTGAACGGATGAGTTTCAAGGCTTATTTCTGGTTCATCCTTCTCTGGTCTACCTTCGTCTACTCTCCGCTCGCCCATATGGTATGGGGAAGAGGATTCTTAGGTGAAATTGGAGCATTGGACTTTGCTGGTGGCACGGTTGTGCATATTAGCTCAGGCGTTGCAGCAGTTGTAGCAGTGTTGGTAATTGGCTCGCGCAAAGACTTTGCTACCCGACCACATACTCCTCATAATGTGCCTTATGTGCTGTTAGGTATTGGATTACTTTGGTTTGGTTGGTTTGGCTTTAATGCGGGTAGCGCCCTAAGTGCTGGGCCAGTTGCTGCGGTTGCATTTGTATCAACCACAGTTTCAACTTCGGCTGGTGGTTTGACTTGGCTATTATTTGAATGGGTGTTGCGCGGTAAGCCAACTGCCGTTGGTATAGCTAGCGGATTTCTTGCAGGTCTAGTGGGAATTACACCAGCAGCGGGTTTTGTTACACCAATAGGCGGAATTTTGATTGGCTCTATTACGGCTGTATGTTGCTTTATGGCTGTAAGCTTGAGGGCTAAACTTAAGTTTGACGATTCCCTTGACACTTTCTCTGTGCATGGTGTAGGCGGAACTGTTGGGGCAATGCTCACTGGTGTATTTGCAACCAAGGCTGTCAACCAACTTAAGGATGCTAAAGGCGATGTGATTAACCTTGGTCTTTTAGATGGCAATGCTGGACAAATTTGGATTCAGTTTCAAGGTGTAATTGTGACCTATGTATTTGCAGCCATAGCAACATTTATCATTCTTCAAGTCTTAAAACTATTTATGGATTTGAGAGTTGCCCCCTCTATCGA
>JANNDZ010000092.1:0-2201 GCA_031378395.1 Pseudanabaena sp. OTE_75_metabat_487_sub | reverse complement strand
GCTCACCCCAATAGCGATCCACTTGCAATCCGAAAGGAACGTTATTGCGCGTAACAACTAACATTAAAGGTTCGTCTACAATTGGACGGTTTTCAGTTTCAATTTGAAATTGGGGACGCGAGAAGTGGAGGCGATCGCCTAATTTTAATAAGGGCACGGAATAGCCTTGCCAATCTAATACCTCTTGATTGGCGACCGTGTAGATCGAAGTGTCTTTAATTAAGAGGATTTCTTCAACAGCACTAGTGAGAATTGCCATCTGCAAACCATTACTTTCAAATAGAAGCACTCGCGCGATTGAGAGAGATACTGGCACTGTCAAGATAAAAGTTGTCCCTTGTCCAGATGCGGTTTCGACCCGAACGCTGCCACCAATCACATTTAAATTGGAGCGCACCACATCCATACCAACGCCACGACCTGAAAGCTCAGTCACGCGATCGGCGGTACTAAATCCTGCTTCAAAAATCAACTCTAGTAGTTCCGTCTCACTAGAACCATCAAGATCACTCTCGCTTAATCCCATCTGCAAAGCGCGATCGCGGAGCTTGGTGAAGTTAATGCCATTGCCATCATCACTGACAGTAATTACAGTTTGGTTACCACGATACCCTGCGGCAATTTCGATCTTTCCTTTTGGCGATTTACCCTGAGCGATTCGGGATTCTGGTGTTTCAATGCCATGATCAAAGGCATTGCGAATCAGATGTAAAAGCGGATCTTCTAAAACGTCTAATACTGATCGCTCTACTAAGGTTGAACTCCCACGCACGATAAGTTCAACCTGTTTGCCATGAGTCAATGATAAATCTCGTAGCAAACGAGGGAATCGCCCTAAAACTTCACTGAGCATTCGCATTCTCGCTTGCTCGATCGCAGTCTGCATTTGTCGCGATGCACGTCCCAACTCACGCTCAGTCCCCTCAGTATCAGTTAAAGCAGTTTCCAAATCGCTAGAAACTTCTTGTAACTGCACGACACTATCCATGATTTCCCGTGATAGAACATGTAACTCACTATAGGAATCCATTTCTAGTAAATCAAAGCGACTAGCATAGGGGAGAAATACTTCATTATTTGGATCTTGATTGGTAAAGCGATCGCCTTTAACATTTGTCGGTGTTTCAGAGGCAATTACTGCATTAATAGGAATGAATGAATCAGAGGAGGTCACTACTCGATCATAGGCATCTCTTAATTGAGAATTAGATTGCTCTAAGCCATGCATTCTCGTATTTAAGAGTTGCACTAGATCGCGCATTCTTTTTAGTTGCATTCGTAGCCCGCTGCGCTCCGCATTTAGCTCGCCAAAGCGATCGCTAAGTGCTTCTAGCTGACGAAGAGGAACGCGAATCGTCGCATCTAGATTTTGGTCAGGTTTAGCCGGAGCATTGGCTGCTGTATCATCGGCTATGCTTAAATCTTGAATTTCTTCTAGATCTACCGCAGATTTTTCTAGACTAATTGTTTGATCTTCTTGCCAAAAACTACTATCTAATAATGTGGGTTTAGAGTCTACTAGGCTAGGAGGATTGAGAGATCCTGCGCCTGAATCCAAGAAGATGGCTATCTCAAAATGTTCAGGTAAAGCCTGAAACTGCCCAACCAAGACAAGGGCTTGAGATCGTCGCCAAGCCTCCAGTGCCGCTGTTGTCACTTCGCGAAGATTATGTTCTTTCGATTCTAAAGCGGCACTAATTTCTGCACAAAGATTACTAAATGCAGGAAGCTCTAACATTTCTCCCAAGCAGCCAAATTCTTGACTGGTGAGTTCAAACTCTTCTCTTAGCACCTGAGAGTTTTGATCGGCTAGGACAATAGTTAACCTCTCCAAACAAGCATCTACTTCAGTTGAAAACATGAGGACACGCATATCCTCACCTGCTTCTTCAGATAGTAGATTCGCTTCATCTTGTGCTGTTAGCTCACCTAAAATTGTGCGCAAATGATTAAAGGGCGGATTAGCAAACTCTCGTAACCAGTCATCATCAGGAGTTTTCCGCTGCTTATGGATATTCGCCGTTTTCCCCATGTTGTCGATCGCACTCAGGAATAGGCTTTCGATCTCAGGAGTCGTGTTTTTGTTGCCAGTTTGTAAAATCTTAAAAAAGTCTTCTAGTTGGTGAGCGAGCTCACTGAGAGCCATAAAGCCCATCATCCCCGCACCGCCTTTCATCGAGTGGGCTGCCCGCAAAATCTTG
>JANNDZ010000084.1:0-4894 GCA_031378395.1 Pseudanabaena sp. OTE_75_metabat_487_sub | reverse complement strand
CGCAAATGCGATCATGTTCGCTCTCTCCGCCGATCCACACGCCGAACCGATGGAAATCAATATTCAACCCGAAAGCCATTTATTATTTTAATAAAATCCTCAAACAGAAAAGGCGGCACGAAGTGCCGCCTTTTCTGTTTGGGTTTAATTGCTAAGAAGTATTTCTATCTCACCAAAATCAAGTTTAATGATAGACAGTAAATTCTTATCTAGCCTTCTGTCAGCTTGCCTAAATTTGGACATCAAAATGCAAAAGCGATATCTATATATATTGACTATATTCGCCACGATCTTCTCGTTTGGCATAGCACTTAAAGCGACAGAAGTATTTCAATCTCGGACAGTTAAAATACCTAGTCCATCTGAAATGTCTAAACTTGCGGATTCCTTCAGTCCCCAAGAAATCTCACAACTGGAAATCGATGATGTCCTGCGCGATCGTCTTCGATTTGATCCCCAATGGCAAGAAATCGCTCAAGCAATTCGCCAAGATATTATTGTTACAAAATGGGGAAAAGATCCCGTTGAAAATCCCGCTTGGAAAAAATATGGAGCCAAAGCCTATCCATTACTGAGTTATTATGCTAGCTCTCGAGATTATACGCGCCAAAAGTATGGTATTGAAGGAATTCGTCATCTGGGGAGACCCTATACAACCCTATGGTTAAGAGGGCAGATTCAACGACGTTTGGCCTATCCTAACTTTTATGACATCGCTTCCTATACATCAGAAGCTCAAAGCAAAGACTGGGAGAAAGAATTTGGCTTGGATGATCCGAAGGTGCGTGAAGAGTTAATCAGTCTTGCCAAAGCAAATCTTGAACCCAGAAATTCATCTCGATATTATGACCAATTCAATCTAGATTTTTTAACTCGACTACTAGGGTATGAAGCTGCGTATGGCAAAAATCCCTACGAGAAAGACAAGAATTTTGTGGGTCTATCGGAATGGTTACAGTACGAGCAGCTTCAACAGCCGACAGATATTCAAGTCAAATCAGCGACCGCCCTCTATCAAAAACTATCGAGCGAGTCCCAAGAGCATATTTTAGTTGAGCGATTAGGTGCAATCAAAGCAGGACAAATTACGCCCTTCGCTCGCTCGTTCTTTCTTTCTTTAGCTAATGATCGCTCTGCTAGCGATCGCGTTTGGGCGATCGCGGAATTAGATCGCCATGGAGATCCTCAAGGGACAGAAATCCTCAAAAATATTTTAAATAACGATCTATCTCAACTACATTCGCTCTCACGGATTGTCAGTTACGAAAATTTTGCGCCAAAAGGTGACTATGCCTATTACCTACTGTTAGGAATGGTGGAAAAATATCCGCAATCAACATTTGCTAAAGCCTGTCGCGAATATGGAGATTTAACAGGGCGCTCTTATTTTGATGGTCAGCCTCGAAGTGAAGCAGTTCTTGCTAGCAATGCCAAACGATCTGAAAAAGAACGCCTCAATGCATGGCAAGACTGGTTCAAGCAATATTCACAGCATTCTGGAGCCGACGATGCTCATCACTTCCTTGCTCTGAGTCTCCAAGACAACAATGATATTGTCGGAGCGATGCGTCTCTGGATCAAAGTTATGGCACAACCAATGGGCGATCGCGATGCCCTTTACCTCGCCTTCCCCCATGTGCGTACCCTCCTTGATATCGGTCTATCCATCGACCAGATGCAGACCCTCCTGCAAGAGCCAGAAAATCAACCCCTTGGCTCTCTCTTGAAATATGCGATCGCGATCCAATATGCGCGATCGCATGACTATGCCAAGGCTCTAGAGATATCCGCAAATGTGCAATTAGAAGCTATTCCTGATCGAATCCTCGAAGCTTATTATTATCCGCAAGGACGAATGCGTTGGTCATGGCAATATAATCAGGTCGAAAACTTTAAGAAAGAAGCCCAATCATTATTGAGCGAACAAAAATTACGCTGGCAAAAACTCCGCCAATGGCAAATCGAAAATACTCCCGAATCGCGATATCAGATCGCCTCCGATTGGGCAGGCATGGGCGGATGGAAAAACGGTTATTTGCCGATCTGGGATGGTAGTCGCCTTTATCGCTTGCCAAACTGGAATTGTAGCGAGTGGTGGGTATGCGATGAATCTAAGCGCAGTGATGCGGAAATTCTCGCTAAGTATCAAGCTGGTAGTCAAAATGCGATCGCTCTTTCCCTCTATCAAAACTTGCTTGAAGATGGCAGTCTCCCGACTGACCTTCGAGAAAAATCTCTTTACATGGTAGCAATGACCCTGCTTGCCCAGTGGGAAAACCACACTTTCTCAGAAACCCAACGTATCCATCCACCCGCAGGAGTGACTACTACTAAGCAATATCAACCAGCGAGTAGACGTAGCTATTCTTACCAAGATTACGAGCAACGCGAAAAGAATATGCGTTCTGACTACCAAAGGCGCATTGATGGCATCATCACTGAATTACAGGTGAAGTTTCCTCGGAGCCAATATATTGATGATTTGCTATTTTCTAGCTTCTTTCTCAGTGAGCAATCCAATTATTTGCAAAGGTTGCTAGAGCGATATCCCAACAGCGATCGCGCTGCCGAAGCAAAGTTTCTCCTAGACTTAAAAAAATAGCAACGCTTTTTGAAAACCCACAAAACTTTACCTTATTGAACGATAGTTCGGGTTAAGCTCTGAAAGCCAAAAAAACAAAAGTCTCGACAATCGAGACTTTTGTTTGTTTGGCTCTCAGAGAGAGTTTGCGCAGAGAACTCTCTCTCAGTAATATTTAAATTAGCCTGAAGAGACTTTATGCCAATTCAAAAAAATGGCAGCGAAATTTCTTTGAACCTAAAAACCTTACCGAGCTTAGGTTTAATTTCGTGAAGTATCGGTCATACTTCGCTGAATTGGTAGTATTTAGCAGGAATTAGGATGCTTCTTATGAACTTATACAACAAGAAAAAATAGACGATGCATATCCCTCTTTCTTCTAAAAAAAAATAAAATGGTGAGAATTCTTTCTAAACTATTGCGAGTTCTCTCAAAACGTGATAGAACGAAATGATGAGTTTCTTCTATCATAAGCAAAAGTACGAAGAAACAAGCTAATCTAATCAATCAATCATTACTATCTTTTTGGTTTCCGTAATATGACTATAGATCTACCTGTAACCTTACAGCCGGACGGCTTTGGTGCGACTTTACAAGCTTTGCATAGCAGTTTACAAGGCTTCCTCTCTGAATATGAAGATAAAGTTGCTCAAGCCCGTGCCCAACTTGCGCATGTTGAAGCTCTCCTAGGCACATTACCCGCCGAAGCTCCTAAGACCAAAGCTAAAAAGAAAGAAGTCGTAGCTGTTGCTCCTGTTGTTGCTCCCGTCGTCATTGCTGAAGTTCCACCCGCCCCTACAAAAGGTCGCAAACCTAAAGCCGCCGCTAAGCCTGAAGTTGCTCCTGCCGCTAAAGGAAGAGGAAGAGGACATCGTCGTGGTTCTTTGACAACTCGTCCTGCGTATGATGGTCTTACCCTCACAGAAGCGATCGAAAAGATTTTGAATGAACGCCAAGGTCAAGCTGTAAATGCTGATGATGTCGTCAATATCCTTTATGGTGATCTGACCGAGACAGTGTTCCGAGTCGCTAAGGAGCGCGTCACCAAAAACCTCTCTAAGGGCAAAGGCGAAGATAGATGGAAGCGTGTTCCTAACCAACTTGGTTACTACACATTATCCTTGGAAACCTTGAAGACTGTCCCTACCTCTACCATTAAGAGAGGTAGAGCTGCATCTGTGAAGACTGAAGCTCTCGCTCCTAAAGCAGCCCCTAAAACTGCTGCTAAAGCTGCTCCTGCTCCTAAAGCAACCAAAGCAACTAAAGCTCCTAAAGCTCCTAAAGTAACCAAAGCTCCTAAGGCAGTAGCAACCAAAGCTCCTAAGGCGACCCCTGTAAAGGCAGCTCCTAGGGCTTCAAAAAAGGCTGAAGCAGAATCATCTAAAGCTTCACAGCCTAAGAAGTCTGGTCGCATGAGTTCTCTGGTGATGCGCCCTCTCTATCAAGGTAATACCTTGACTGATGCGATCGAGAAGGTTTTGCAGGAGCGTAAAGGTGAGTTTGTCAATGCTGATAGCGTTGTCAAAGCTCTCTATGGCGATCTCTCGGCAGAAAACTTCCGTCAAGCGAAGGATCGCGTTACCAAGAACTTGTCTAAGGGCAAGTTGGATGGTAAATGGGAGAGAGTTCCTAACCAGTTGGGTTACTACACCTTGTCGATGTCTGCGGTCAAGGCATAGGTAATTGGCTAGGTAGGTGTAGCCTATCTAAAAAAATAAAGACTCGCATTGCGAGTCTTTATTTTTTGCTTGTGTTAGGTGTAATCATGCTTTAGAATATCCAACGGGAGAGATGGCAGAGTGGTCGAATGCGTTCGACTTGAAATCGAATGTTGTGAAAGCAACCGAGGGTTCGAATCCCTCTCTCTCCGTAATTACAAAAAAAAGATGGTCTACCCATTGGGTAGACCATCTTTTTCTGTTTAATCTTTTTCGATTTTCACCATCACTTTATCTTCAGTGATTGATAAGAGGACAGGTGGCTCTTGAGCGGAGTGGCGAGTAGGATGACTGGATTTAGAAGATTGAGGTTTATTGGCATTGCGCCAGTTGATAAATCTTGCCTTAAGCCATTGGAATGCAGGGGGAGCAGCAAACCATAGCACCACACCACTTAAAATAATTGAACTAATCCTCACAACTCCAGAAACTAGTGTCTCTAGGGGAATTAATGTACCTGCGTAGTAAGCGACTCCTGTGGTGACTGTTGCCCAAACGATCGCACCCGTGGCGTTGAAAAATAGAAATCGAGAGTAAGACATCCCCGATAGCCCTGCCATTGGTCCCGCGAAGATTCGTAAAATAGCGATAAAGC
>JANNDZ010000405.1:0-4276 GCA_031378395.1 Pseudanabaena sp. OTE_75_metabat_487_sub | reverse complement strand
AGTCCTGTAGTTTATCAATAATCATGACTGTAGATGTGCTTTTTCTTTTTCATCTACTTTAGGCAGTTTGTATCTCTTTTACTCTGCCTTTTTTTCCTTTTTTAGTCTAAACTCCAGTAATTTTTAAAGCAACCATGCGATCGCTAGTGTATTTGGGATTTGATTTAGGCGATCGCTAAAATATATCTTGACTACAAGTAACATATAAGTTACTCTAGTACCTAGTATGAAAGTTCAAGAATATATCTAAGAAGATGGCTCAAACCCCTATCAGAAATGGTTCGATAATCTAGATGCGATCGCTGCGGCAAAAGTGATAAGAAAAAATGACAACTATCCCCCTAACACGCGACTTTAAAGAAACAGTTAATGCAAGAGTCCAAAGAGATTCCGCATTTGCCACCGCTTTACTTGACGAAGCTATTTCCCTTTTCCTCAATGGCGAACCAGAAACCGCAAGACTCATATTGAGAGATCTAGTTAATGCAACCATCGGATTTGAAGAACTAGCGATCGCCACATCTAAACCCAGCAAAAGCCTTCATAGAATGCTCTCTGCAAAAGGAAATCCCACAATGGATAATCTCACTGCTATTCTCAAAGTCTTGCGTAAAACCCTTCAAGTGGATATCAAAGTTCAGGCTGTTGCCTATGCTTAATCTTAGCCGCCTATATTTACTCATTATATAACAAGCAACTCGCCAACGAAACTAATAGCAAATATAATAGCGCCTACGCTTAAGCAAATTGTCGAAAACATGGAACTATTTGATTTAACGAATATTAATTGCGATCGCTATGTCAGCGTCATCGTTGATTGTATTGGTATTGAGGATTTGCTGACCTATCGGATTCCTGAAGATATTAATATTCAAATAGGAGATATTCTCAGCGTTCCATTAGGTACTCGTCATGTGGGCGCGATCGCATTGCTAATTTCTGATACCTCTGCGATCGCAAACTTAGATATAGAGATTAAATCAGTTAGTGCTGTAGTTAGCTCAGGTATTTTCCCAAGGACTTATTGGGAGATGCTGATTCGCACAGCGGATTATTACCGTACACCTGTCATGCAGACAGTAAAAACTGCTCTTCCTCCTAAGTTGCTCGATCAGTCTCATTATCGAATCAAAATAAAACAGACCCTCCCCCCCCAGACCCTTCTCCCAGAGGGAGAGGCGGAGCAAGATTCTTTTTCCTCTCTCCCTCTGGGAGAGGGGTTAGGGGTGAGGGCAATCCCCAAAGCAGCCCAAATGGTCTGGGAGTTTTTGCAAGAGCATAAGCATAATCCCAAAGGAATTAGCCGTCGTTATATTCAGCAAAAACTTGGTAGATATACTAGTTCAGGCTTAAAAGAACTTCAAAAATTAGAATGGATTGACACGGTTTTAGAACTCCCAAATCGACCACAACCAAAATATGAAGATGTAGTCATTTTACTTAAAGCACTAGATAGTGAAGTCACTACAAGACAAGCAGAGATCCTCACGATTTTGCAGCATCAAGGTGGGGAATGTTTAAAAACACAATTATGTAAAATCGCGAAGACCTCAGTTTCGGTTATACAAACTCTGGCAAATAAAGGCTATGTCACGATCTCTAAACAAGAGTCGCTACGATTAGGTGGTAAAAGTCATACGGTCAAACGCGATCGCCCTAAAGATCTCACCCCCGATCAAGATACAGCATTACAACAAATTTTGAAGGCGATCGCTGACCAAACCGCACCGCATTTTCTCCTGCATGGAGTCACAGGCTCAGGTAAAACAGAAGTATATCTGCAAGCGATCGCCCCAGTACTCGAAGCAGGAAAATCGGCGTTAGTTCTCGTTCCTGAAATTGGCTTAACTCCTCAACTGACCGATCGCTTTCGAGCGAGATTTGGTGATGCGAAGGTGAATGTCTATCATAGTCAATTATCGGAGGGTGAGCGCTTTGATACATGGCGAATGATGCTTACGGGTGAAGCTCAAATTGTCATCGGTACGCGATCGGCAGTGTTTGCACCGCTTTCTAATTTGGGCTTAATTGTGATGGATGAGGAGCATGATAATAGTTTCAAGCAAGATCAGCCCCAACCCTGTTACCATGCGCGGACAATCGCCGAATGGCGATCGCAGTTAGAAAATATCCCCCTTGTCCTCGGTTCAGCAACTCCTTCAGCGGAAGTAATCTATGCTCATCAAGAAGGTAAATCAATCTATCTAGAACTTCCCCATCGCATTGGTAATAAGGATATGCCACCGATTGAAGTCGTCGATATGCGTGATGAATTTAAAGCTGGCAATTATTCGATTTTAAGTCGCAAGTTGCAAGATGCGATCGCGGAGATGCTCGAAGCCAAACAGCAAGGAATTCTCTTCATCCATCGACGCGGCTACAGTACTTTTGTCTCTTGCCGTTCCTGTGGCTATGTTGCCGAATGTCCTAACTGCGATGTTTCGCTCTCCTATCACGATCCGATCTCACCTACTGCCCATCAACCAAAATCTGCCCATTTACGCTGCCATTACTGTAACTACACCCTAATTCAGCCCAAGGCTTGTCCTGAATGCGGTTCACCATATTTCAAACATTTTGGCAGTGGAACTCAAAAAGTGGAACAGGAACTCGCAAAATTATTTCCAAATATTCGCTTGATTCGCTTTGACAGTGATACAACGCGCAATAAAGATCAGCATCGCTTATTAATCGATCAGTTTCGGGCTGGAGAAGCAGATTTATTGGTGGGAACACAAATGTTAACTAAGGGTCTAGATATTCCCCAAGTAACTCTAGTGGGTGTAGTATCGGCAGATGGATTATTAAATTTCTCGGATTATCGCGCAGGAGAGAGAGCCGCCCAAACCTTGCTGCAAGTGGCAGGTCGTGCAGGTCGTGGCGAAGAAGATGGCAAAGTAATCATGCAAACCTATACCCCAGAACATCCTGCTATGCAAGCGGTGCAAACCTATCAACTAGAAGCATTTATGCAGACTGAGTTAGAAATGCGGGAGGCTCTGCGTTATCCACCGATGGGACAGATGGTGTTGATTCATCTCAGTAGTGAGAGTGATACCGCCGTTGAGAAATCCGCTAATGAATTAGCGGAATATTTACGCCAATTAGAGAATGATTGGGATATTTTAGGGGCAACTCCCGCCACGATCGCAAAAGTAGCTAATCGTTATCGCTGGCAGATTTTGCTCAAGTTTGCACCTGAAATTTTGCCCAATGTACCAAGTCTAGAAGAGTTGCGAATGTTGGTTAATTCTAAGGCTGTACGAGTTGCGATCGATGTCGATCCACTCACCATTTTGTAGCTTCTCAATTACGAATTACGAATTACGAATTACGTTTTTGTAGTTATATGAGAATCCTTAGTGAGCTGCTTCGCTGGGTACTAAAGATTCTTTATTTAGGTAGTTCGCCAAAGCGATCGCGATATTGCTTAAGCATCGCTTCCATCTCATTCAGTTGTACTGAGGCTTGCTCAGCCCGTTGATGTTCTTGCTCAGCCCGTAAAAACTCCTGCTCCGCCCTGAGACTCTCTTGATTTGCGCGTAAGCATTCCTGCTCCAGCATAGTATTGATTTCGATATAAGAATAAAACTTAGTTCCATCTGGACGATAAATTTGCAGCTCATCGGTGATATCAAAGCGAATACCTAATCGAGGGCTTACCCAATCATGAGATTTGGGAATGCGATCCAAATTGCCATCGTTTCTAATCAAAACTTCTAGATCGTTATTGTCAGGATTGTAGATGTAATATTCTTCAACGCCGTAGCGATCATAAAAAAGTAGCTTTCTTGCCATGTCTACAGATTTATTGCTAGGCGAGAGAATCTCAAAGACAACTTGAGGAGCAATATTATTCTCTTCCCATTGTTTGTATGATCCGCGATCGCCTTTAGGACGACCAAATATCACCATCGTGTCAGGAGCCGCAGTAGTTTGGGTTTGTCCCTCAACGGGATACCAAAGTAAGTCGCCAGCAACGAATACCTGAGGATCATTACTGTATAGCCAGTCAATATTTTGCTGGATTGTCAAAATCCATCGAAACTGCTTAGTATTGTCTGCCATAGGTTTCCCGTCACTTTCGGGATAGATGATGTCAGGCTTGCTCAGTTGGCTAACCATCGGCTTTGGCTCCTGAACTTATGGGGTGTTTTGATTATACTGCGATTTTTATTGAGGTTAATTCTGGCTTGCCCCGTGGTTGCTGATAGATAAGGATGGGCGGCGCTTTGCGCCGCCCATCCTTATCTATTTAGCACTACCCTGTGGTTTT
>JANNDZ010000402.1:0-5656 GCA_031378395.1 Pseudanabaena sp. OTE_75_metabat_487_sub | reverse complement strand
TTTCTAGTACCTCCATGGCAGCAGTCGCCAAGGGGCTAATGTCATTGCTTCACTCTGGCGGTAAGATGCGTTTGATTGCTTCACCATGTTTGTCAGCGCAAGATGCTGATGCGATCGCACTGGGACTCAAACAGCGAGATGAAGTGATTACGCAGAGTTTGTTAAAGGAATTAGATCAAGAGTTTGAAGAGGTTGTCAAAGATCGTTTAGCTTGTCTAGCATGGCTTTTGAGTAAAAATATTTTAGAGATTAAGCTCGCTATCCGTAAGGATATTCACAATCAGAGAGGGATTTATCATGAGAAATTAGGAATTTTCTCTGACAAGGCGGGTAATCTTGTTGCCTTTACAGGATCAGCAAATGAGAGTTCTAGTGCTTTGATGGATAATTTTGAGTGTATTGATGTTTTTTGCTCTTGGGAGGAAGGCATAAGGGAAAGAGCTTTGAGCAAGGCCGAAAACTTTAGAAGGTTATGGGAAAATCAAACTCCATTGCTAGACATTCTTGATTTTCCTGAAGCTGCCAAGCGATCGCTGTTGCGTTTACGACCTGATCAATTTCCTGTTGATGAAATCAAGAAAAGAAATCCAGTCATGTCAGAAGCAAGCAAAGAATATATGCCCATTGTTATTCATCAAGATAATGGATTACCGATATTGCCTTCTAATTTAGAACTGCGGGATTATCAAAAAGAGGCGATCGCGAATTGGTTTAAGAATAATGGACGCGGTACGCTCAAGATGGCGACGGGTAGCGGTAAGACGATCACGGCACTAGCGATCGCTACAGAACTCTATCAAAAAATCAACTTGCAGGTTTTACTGATCATTTGTCCATATAGACATCTGGTAATCCAATGGTCAAGAGAATGTCAGAAATTTGGACTGGAACCTATTCTTGCATTTGAGAGCGTGCATAAATGGCAAAATCAGCTATCCACAAAGCTTTACAACGTGCGATCGGGTAATCAAAAATTTCTGACTATAATTACTACCAATACAACCCTGATTGGTCAAGGTTTACAGTCACAGTTACGATACTTACCTGATAAAACATTGATTGTGGGCGATGAGGCTCACAACTTAGGATCAAGGCGTTTAGTTGAGAGTTTGCCTCGCAATGTTGGACTCAGACTGGCTCTGTCCGCAACTCCAGAACGCTATTTTGATGAACAGGGAACAGAAGCCATATTTGATTATTTCGGCGCGGTGATTCAGCCAGAGTTTACGCTTGCGGATGCAATCAAAGCAGGAGCTTTGGTGCATTATCTCTACTATCCGATTTTGGTGGAATTAACCGAATCTGAGACTGAGAAATATGCTGACCTAACAAAAAAGATTGGTCGGGCGATCGCATTTGATGGAGATCGCGATCACAATGAGATAGCTGCCGCTTTAATGATGCAACGAGCTAGGCTATTAGGATCTGCCGCAAACAAATTAGTTGCTCTACGAGAACTGATGCAGCAACGTCTTGAGACAAGCCATACATTGATTTACTGCGGTGATGGCTCAGTCGAGGACGAAGTTACGGAAGAAAGTACAAGCCAATTAAATGCAGTAGCACAGTTATTGGGTGCAGAATTGGGATACCGCGTTAATACTTACACTGCTGAGACATCTTTAGAAGAACGCGAGAATTTACGACTTTTGTTTGAAACTGGTGAATTACAGGGTCTGGTGGCGATTCGTTGTTTAGATGAAGGTGTCGATATTCCCGCAATCCAAACGGCAATTATGCTAGCGAGCAGTAGTAATCCTCGTCAATTTATCCAGCGTCGGGGCAGGATTTTGCGATCGCATCCTGATAAAAGACGGGCAACTTTGTTTGATATGATTGTATTACCGCCTGATTTGGGGCGCGAGACTTTGGATGTGGAACGCAATTTACTGAGAAAAGAGTTACAACGTTTTGTGGAATTTGCAAACTTGGCTGATAACGGCGGTGAAGCGAGACTAAAGTTGGTGGACTTACAGAAACGCTACGGGCTAATGGATTTATAGCTATATTTATCCCAGAAGTGGGTTTTAAAGAAAAAGGCGGGGATCTGGGGGATCTAAGAGATATTTAAGATAAAATTAATAAACGTATGGGGTGATTGTGACCATGAGCAAAGTACCAAGTCTAAGTAGCATCGACGAGCCATTTAAAAACGCTCCGCCTGAAATTCAGCGAATTGTTACTCAAGTAATCAAAATAGAAAAAGATCGGCTCGACAAAAATGAATTGGGGCGGATCAATGAAGATATTTTGACAATTGTTAAGGAAGAAGTGCAATGAAGCTGATCTCGATCAAGCTGTTTAATTTTCGCTGTTTTTATCAGCAAACGCCTGAAATCATGTTAGCGAGACTGGACGATCGCAACATTACGATCATGCATGGCAACAATGGCACTGGTAAAACCTCGCTGCTAAATGCTTTTACATGGGTGCTATACGAAAAGTTCACCTCAGCCTTTGGCGATCCAGAACAGCTTGTCAGCCGTCAAGCGATCGCTGAATCTCAACTGAATCAGCCTGTGGAATGCTGGGCAGAAGTTTTATTTGAGCATGATGCTAAGCGCTATCGGGTGCGGCGGCTAACCCGTGCCTATAAGCTTGCTAATAATGGTGAGAAAAATATTCAGTACAGTAAAAGTGAGTTGTTTTTGCAAGTGGCGGGTGATGATGGACGTTGGGTGACTCAAAATCATCCTGAAGCCGTAATTAATGGCATTTTGCCTAGAAGCTTGCATCAGTATTTCTTTTTTGATGGTGAGCGAATCGAGCAAATTGTGCGATCGGATAATCGTAATGAAATTGCGGAAGCGACCAAAAAGCTTTTGGGTGTGCAGGTTTTAGACAATGCGATTAAGCATCTTAAGGAAGCAAGAAAGTCCCTTGAGGATGAGCTTAAAAACATTGGTGATGCCCAAACTAAAACCTTGATTTCTCAAAAACAAAAGCTGGAGAACGATAGTTCTGAATGTGAAGTCAGAATTAAGGAAATCGAACAGGAACTAGACTCGCAAAATCAACTAAAAGCATCTTGTAATCAACGCTTGACGGAATTAGGTGGCATTGATGAAATCCAAAAGCGGCGTGAGGATCTTGAATTGCAAGAAAAAGAAAATCGAAGTAATTTGCGAGGTGTAAAAAATGAACTTAAGGAGGCGATTTCTAAGCAAGGTTATAGTGTATTTTTGCCTCAGGCGATCGCTGATTTTCGAGAGTTAGTTGGCGGATTGCATGAACGCGGCGAATTACCTGCTGATATTAAACAGACCTTTGTGCTAGACCTATTAGAACGGCGTAAATGCATCTGTGGTGCAGCGTTGCATGATGGCTCTCCTAATTATGAGCAGGTCAGGTCTTGGCTAGAGAAAGCAGGTTTAGCGGATGTGGAAACTGCAACTTTGAAGCTAGAAGGTTTTGTCGATGAGGTAGAGAAACAAGCCACAGATTTTTGGCAGGGCATTGATACGAAGCAAGCAAGTATCAGTCATGTCAAAAATACTCTTTCTCGACTTGAGTTAGAATTAGAATCAATTAGCGAGCAGCTACGCAAAAGTCCCATTGAGGATATTCGGCAAATGCAAACTCGCCTTGATGAGATTGATCGCAAGGTTGAGGATTTAAATCTAGAGAAAGGCAAGAAGCTTCAGAAATGGACTGATTATCAAGGTCAAATTGAAAATCTTCAGAAGCAAATTAAGAGCAGTAAGCAAAATGAAGGTAAGCAAAAGCTTGCCCAAAAACGCATTGATGCTGCCCAACAGGCGATCGATCTCCTGATTGAGTTAAAAACTAATCGTAATGAGCTATTTCGTAAACAATTGGAAACTCGAATCGGTGAAATCTTTAGTCAGATCTCGTTCAAGGCACAAACACCGAGACTGAGCGAAAAGTATGAGTTGAGCCTAGTAGAAACTGTGGCTGGTCAAGAGGTGCAGTCTGGTGCTTCGACAGGCGAGAATCAAATCCTCAGTTTATCTTTTATCGGGAGCATCATCGATCGCGTGAGGGAATGGAGTAAGTCTGGGCTAGTTATGGGGCCAGATAGTAGTACTTTTCCGATGGTGATGGATTCACCCTTTGGTAGTCTGGATGAAATTTACCGTCGGCAGGTAGCAAGATTGATTCCGCAATTGGCAAATCAGCTTGTAGTGATGGTTTCTAAAACCCAGTGGCGAGTTGAGGTTGCCGAAGAAATGACTCCTCGTGTGGGTAAGGAATATGTGTTTGTATTCAACTCTAATAAACCTGATACGCAAACCGATGACATAATTCTCTATGGCAAGAGCTATCCGCTAGTGCGAAAGAGTGCCTATGATTATGAATATACCGAAGTCTTGGAGGTGAATCATGGTTAATACAACTACGGCTCCTAAGGCAGAGATTGTCAGCGATCGCTGGGTTAAGGCAACTTGGGACGAGTTTGTGGCATTTGCAGACGATCCTAGTTTGGCACAAGGTAGATTTTATTATGATCAGGACAAGATGAGGATTGAGATGTCACCAGTTGGACCAATTCACGCCCATGAAAATTCTATTATTTCTAATGTAGTGCGGCTATTTGCGATGGTTAGAAATATCTGTATGTATGAGTACACCAACTGTAGTTTTAGGAAAAAGGGCGAAAGTGAATGTCAACCAGATATTGCCTTTTATCTGGGGACTGATTTGAAATTGCCACCACGCAATAATGCGCCTGTAGATCTCAATAAGTTTGATTTGCCAACGCTGATTGTAGAAATCTCTTCAACAACGTTGCAAGATGATTTGGGATATAAGCGCTTATTGTATGAGCGTTTGGGAGTTAAAGAATATTGGGTGGTAAATGCTCAAACTTCTCAGGTGTTTGCTTTTACGATCGCTGATGGACGTAGTGGCATAGTTGAGCGATCGCAGGTTCTCGCAGGTTTAGAAATTGCCACTGTACAAGAAGCATTAAAACGCAGTCAAACTGAAGATGATGGCGCGATCGCTAGATGGCTATTGCAAACTTTTAAGATCTAAATCATCTCTGCCACCAATGGTGGCAGAAATGATTTAGATCTTAAAAAAGTAAAGACAACTCAAATATTTCTATGATCATTATTCGAGAGCCTACTAATCCAGAAAAAATCAAAGAAATGGCAGAACCATTTTTTGGCTTACGAATTAAGCTAGCGGTTGATGTGGCAAGAGAGATTTTAGCTGGTGGTGGTGAGCTTCATTTTGATTGCGAACAGTTATTACTCGATGATGGTAGTCAGCAGGAAAATATTTGGGGTGCAGATTGGTATCCGAAAACTAAGGAGGTTGGGTTTGAGTCAATTATTAATATTCGTCCTCGCCAGCAAAATGTCACAATGGAAGTTAGAGATTTGCAACTGAAGGCAAGAATTGAAAAAATTGTTCGTTATCTTTTGGAGGTGGTGTAATGGAACGTCATAGTCTTTACGAAAGATTTAAAACCTTGAGTTGGCAGCAACAGTTGGGAAATATTGCTTCAACACTATCTAATATCTCTCGTTATGCTGGTTCACCTGCTTATGATGAATTGACTAAGCTTTCTTTGCGTGAGGCAGCTTTGGCAATTGATTGGTGTGCGCCGAATGTTCCCCAAGAGTTTTTGATTGATTTGGCAGCCATGCATAGAGAGTTATTGTCTTGGTGGCAAGCTTTTCCTGTG
>JANNDZ010000051.1:0-6884 GCA_031378395.1 Pseudanabaena sp. OTE_75_metabat_487_sub | reverse complement strand
GCTTTATGATGCCTTACATTTAGCGTTTGCCGAGGCTTCAGATGCGACAGTTTTTTTGACGACAGACGATCGCCTACTCAGGAAAGCAATAAGCTATGCTGATGATATTAAGGTTACAGTTTTTAATCCAGTAACTTGGTTAATGGAAAATCAAGAGTTAATTTAGGAGGATTAGTGATGAAAGTTAGTGAAATTTCTAGACGTGGCTACAAAGCTTTGATTCAAGAGTTGGGCTATGCTGGCGCTGCAAGATTTTTGTTAAGGTTTGAGTCTGGTTCTGGTGACTATACGAAAGAGCGTCATCAGGAATTAGAACAGTTGACAATGGATGATTTTCGAGCTTTTGTGCAGAAGAAAAAAGAGAAGAAAAATAATTAAAAATTTCCCCTAACATCATCAAACAGCGATCGCCTCAAATATCCATACTTTCACCACACAAGCGATCGCCCCCTCAACAAACCAACAACATCAAACAGCGATCGCCACATCAGTATATAAACACCAAGGAAGCGAACTTTGTTGTTTTGAAGTACTGAAAATAAAGTTCTCTGATAGCGAACTAAATTAGCAAAACTGTGTTATATTAAAATAGTCGGGTTAAAAGAAAGAAGTGCCACTCACTAGATTGCTTTGGTAATCTGAGGAAAATGTAATCTCATTTTCTGCTGTGTTCCTTGATTAACGTAAAAGTAGTGTTATTTTATGCACCTACAACTTGTTATTACAAAGCACATTGGCGCATCCTGGCACTGGATGCGCTGTGTATAGGAAGGGTTAAAACGGATGTTCTCTAGGTTTATAGGCACGCTCAAGAGATTGAGTAAAAATAAACCCCATAAAGGAGAACTTTCCCATGAAAATTTCCAACAAGAAATCTTCCAAATCCGACAAGCATCCGAATAAGTCTAAAAAGCTTAAGTCAAGAAAAACTAGAAAATACCAGTGGCTGGAGAAGCTATGCAAACCAGAGACACTGCGTTTACTATTTAAACTTGGTAGTCAAATCTATAGCGCTTACAAGCTATTGAAAAGTCTACTAGAAAAATTCATTGAATTCTTCTCTTAAGTTTTACAAGATTATTACCCTTCTATACAACTTCTATAAACCTCTAATCCAAGGAAGCTAGATATGTTACATAAAGCTCTAAGGTTGATGAGAATATTTTATGATTTATCACAAAAAGATCTTGCGGAAAAACTAGGTATATCTAAATCTTATTTATCAGAAATTGAATCTGGCAAAAAACAGCCAACGCTTGATTTACTGAATCGATACTCAAGTATTTTTGATATTCCTTTATCATCAATTCTATTTTTCTCGGAGAATCTAGAATCTGACGTTAAGGCGGATAAGTTTAAGAATTTTATATCATCTAAAGTTATTGCTATTCTTAACTTTATTGCTGAAAGATCAGCTTATGATGCCACAGTCAAAGAATAAGTATTCTAGATACGATCTAGATCAGTCCCCATTTTTTCGCTTAACATCTCAAGCTAAACTTGCCAAAGTCTTATGGATTAGTAAGCGTAAGCTTGAGATTCTTATAGATTCAGAGAACTTATATACAGAAGATGTATTTATAAAATCTGGTAAAAGTAGGTTGTTGGCAAAGCCAAGATATGACTTAAAAAAGGTTCAAAAACAAATTGAGGATATCCTCAAGAGAATAAAATGTCCTGATTACTTACATAGCCCTAAAAAAGATTGCTCCTATATTAGCAATGCAAAAGTTCATATAAATGCGAATGTAGTTGTAACTCTTGATATAGAAAAATATTTTTCTTCTACTCCATCAAGGCGAGTTTATTGGTTTTTCCATAAGAAAATGCAATGCTCTCCAGATGTTGCTAGTATTTTAACGAAATTATTGACTTTTAAAGATCATTTACCTACGGGTAGTCCTTCCAGTCCTTTAATTGCATATTTTTCGTATGTAGATATGTGGGATGAAATTAATGAAATTGTTGAAAATGCAAATTGCAAGTTAAGTCTTTACATAGATGATGTGACCATCTCAGGACAGAACATTTCAGGAGAACTAATTTGGGAAGTCAAAAAGAAGATTTATAGTAACGGCTTATCTGTCAATAAATCTAAGGAGAAGCGTTACTCTGGCAAACAATCTCGTCAAGTAACTGGAGTTATACTAACTCCACAAGGTGAAATGAAGATACCTAATCGACAACACTTAAAAATGTATAAAGTTCGTAAACTACTCAAAAAGACTAACGATCCAGAAACTAAAGATAATTTAACTCAAAAATTAAATGGATTGGAATCACAAGCTAAACAAATCATGTCATCATCAAAGACATAACAGATTAGATCGCTTTTAAATTCTCTTTGATTGACTAGCAACTGGCGATCTCATCTTAAACAATGATTTTTGCAATACACTCGGCTTAACACTCAACCAAACCTGATTACGATCATCCTCAGTATAGCCAATCACCACCGCCCCCACAAGTGAACCAATCTCAGGATACATTGCTGGAATCATCGCCCCACTATCCAAAAAATCTGGAATCTGGATAATTCCCTTAACATTCTCATTCCCAATATCAACAAACACTCCAAAAGGCTCATGAAACGCCACTTTCCCGTAAATTAACTTCCCAAGCTGATATTTAGTTTTGACTTGACTCCAAAATTGACTATTCATTAGCTATTCTCCAAAATAGCGACATAAGCGCAAATCAACATAATAATCACCAGCCCCAAGTACCTACTTCGCCTTTAAATGGCCCCACAATATCTGAGGTAATCCAGCCGCCGTAAAAGTCACCAGCTTGCGGCGTGATTAGCTCATCATTGACATAGCAGGCATCCATGAGACTACCGTAGAAACTAATTGAGTTTTGGATATCTACGAAGTTAGGAGTAGGGACAGTATATCGCCAGCCCGCATTTTGGATATATTTATCTGCGATCGCAATATCATAATATTGGCTGATTCCCTTCCACTCACACATTGTCCGCCGCGAAGTCTCAACCAAATACTCCATTTTGATATCTTCTATAGGAATGTAATAGCAAGGCGGATGACTGGTTTCTAAAACCCGCTTAGCGCGATCGGTTTCTGCTAAAACAATGTCATTGCAAATGATGCGGATATGCTTAGTTGTATCCTCTAAGATTGCAGGACGGGGATAGTCCCAGACAGACTCTTGACCTGCTTGTGGTTCAATTCGATTTGGATGCATGGGAATTAATTATCTCTTAAATATATTCTAATCATTCGTAGGGGCAATTCATGAATTGCCCTACGAATGGGCTATTCTAAAGCCTGCATGTTGATAGAAGTTGGGACGGAACCAGTTACGATAATACTTGTCAGCTTCGGTTCCACTTGTAATCCAAGAGCCGCCTGCCATCATATTGTGTTTAGTATCAAAATATGAAGCAGAATAGCTCTCATATAGATAATGGGGTTGATATCCTGTGAGCGGCGTTAAATGATCGCTCAGCCATTCCCAAACATTGCCGCGCAGGTCGTATAGCCCTGACGGACTTTGGGCTTCTAAAGAACCAACAGGACTCGGAGAAGCAAACTTTAAATTGAGATTGAAGCCTGAATTTGTTTCCTCTTTGGGCTGCCGTAAATTTGACACTCCGTAAGTTGCCAGATTCCATTCTGCCTCACTCATAAGACGAGTATCATTTCCTTTCCAGTGGCAATAGGCGATCGCTTCATAGTGATTGACCTCGACAGGAAAATCAAAGGGCATCGTGATTTCATCAAACATGGCGCGATATTTGTAGCTATCAACGTCAGCAATCCAAAACTTAGGATGTTTGATATCGTGCTGAACTTTCCAAGCCCACGACTGTTCATGCCAATAGTCTGGATTGTCATAGCCACCATCTTTGACAAAATCAAGAAATTCGGCATTTGTAACCAGATATTTACTGGCTAGAAAAGTCTCCACATTGACAAGGCGATCGCCATATTCAATATCCCAACCATAGATATTTGAATCTTGGGGTTTACCAAGGTACACAGTCCCACCAGCGATTTCAATCATCTCATTGGGCTTGGTATAGCCATTTGCGATCGCATATTGCCAATGTTCAGGACGTTGAAGTTTATCAACGGGCAATTGACGAATTAACATCGATGAGGTTTCGATATGGATATATTGATGTTCGATCGCCATCATTAGCCCCCAAAGCGGATGTTCTTGATTGATCGGCAATGCTATCGCTATATTGTGAATAAATTCGCTAATCCTCTCATAGACTTGCTGGCGATATTCCCAAACTGATGTAACATCAGCCTGTCGAAGACTAGCAAAAATACCTGATATATCATCGGGCTTTTCGGGATCGACTCCGATTTCAAAAAGAATCTCAAAATCTGGATTGATTCGCGCCGTAATTAACCCGACTCTGACTAATTTATTGATATAAAAAACTGCCGAATGACCTAGATAAAAAATCAATAAATTGCGAAGGCGATCAGGATTCGTATAAAAAGTTTCAGGACTAACTAAACTTTTCATCAAGCTATCTTCGATTTGCCAAGCTCGCTGAAAATAAGCAAGGATCTTTTGGCGATCGCAACGGTGCAGATTTGGTGGTCGCATAGATTGAGCGTTTATGACGTTGAGTTTATAAAACTATAGGGACAATTTATGAATTGACCCTGAGTTTTTGAGTAAATATCCTTAAACTTGACACAAAACTAGCCCAAACAATTTTTGGGGATCTGTCCAGATTTTGACGGTTTCTAAACCCTGTGATCGCAGTTGGGCTTGAACTGCCTCTAGGTCAAACTTGCGCGAGATTTCAGTGAGGATGCTTTCGCCTGTTTGAAACTGGATTTTAAGATCGAGAATATCTAGAGAAACTTGATGGGGCGATCGCGCATGTAAATACATTTCAATTTGATGATCGACCTCGTTGTAAATTGCTTGATGTGTAAATAAATTAAGATCGAAATTACCTTGAAATCGCCAGTTCAAATGGGCAAGCATATTCAAATTAAAAGCAGCCGTTACTTCTTGGCTATCGTTATAGGCAGCTTCTAAAATATCTTTAGGCTTTTGCAAATCAATTCCTAACAGAAAATAATCACCTTGAGTTAAAGCATGGGCAACCTTGCCTAAGAAATCATCGGATTCTGCTGCGGTAAAGTTACCAATCGAGCTACCTAAAAAGAAAATCATCCGCGATCGTCCATGATTTTTGCCCAGATAAAGTAAGGCTTCTTCGTATGTACCTAATAGGCCTTCAAGACAGAGATCAGGATATTTTTCTTGCAAATGTAAGACTGTAGTTTTAAGGATGCCACCACTCACATCGATAGGAATATAACAGAAAGCATCAGGCACGGCTTCAGTTAATGATTTAGCAGCTTTTTGATAGGCACTTAATAAATAATGCGTCTTTGTAGAACTGCCACTACCTAATTCCACTAATTCACAAGAGCCAGTGATGGCGGCTATTTCATCGGCATATTGATTTAAGATCCATGCTTCAGTACGGGTGGGGTAATATTCGGGTAAATCACAAATCTGCTCAAATAATTCGGAGCCAATATCATCATAAAAGTACTTTGGTGGAAGACTTTTAGGACTTTTTGTTAATCCTTGAACTACATCATCACCATCTTTGCTAATTGATTGGTTTATAGCTGAATTATGTTGATGGAGGATTTTTAAATGCTTAACTGTCATGCTCGGATTTTCACCTATTTATGTTTATACGATAGATTTTATTGTTTGGATGTATGTCAATAATCGTAGGGGCAATTCATGAATTGCCCCTACGATTATTGATTTGTCATGGATTGAGTCTTACCATCACCCATGTTACATAAGTGCCGATGGGACTCCAGAGTAAATATGGCATTAATAGCCATCCTGCTAAGCTAGAAATTTGCCAAACTTGGGTAGTTAAAACTAACCCTAAGATAAAACCGATCGCCCCTGAGAACACCCCAGCCCTAACATTGCGTAAACGGGTCATGACAGGGGTGTAGGACAAAATTGCGAATTCAACGATCGCGTAACTTGCCATGAGTAACCATGTGCTGAATGTTGAGGGTTGAGATTCCCATAGTGCGGCTGCCGAGGTAATACCGCAAATAAAGATAAAGATCCAGATAACGGGGATGGCTTTTTCAAAGGTTAACCATCGAGGGCGACGCAATCGCATAAACCATTTGTAATCGCTAGGAAAAAGCTTATTAAATGCAAAGCCTCCTCCAAATGCGGCAGTTCCGATTACTAGCCAAGTAGTTATCATGCTTATCTCCGATCTTCGATCTCGCAACCATCGGCACAACGCCCTTGGCTATTATTTGGATTATTTTCGCGTTCGTTTTGGTATTGTTGCCGTTTTGCAACGATAGTTTTAAGATTGCCTCGACCAGTAAGCAAAAGTCGATAGTCTGCCCAAACGCCATAAAGCGCATCAGCTAAGCGCCCAACAAAGGGGATTTTGGTAATTGCATAGATCCAACCAATGCCGAGAATATCGTAAGTTTGACGAAATACTTCGACATTTTGGACAATCTCACCGTCTGGTAATACGGCATGAATTCGCCCCATGGCTGTCTCAAAATCTATCCCAGCATTGTCAGCAGAGTCATAGTCATCGGCAGCGATATCCACAAAATTAATTAAACTGCGATCGCCATCTTTGCTTTTTAAAAAATTGACTTCACGCACACATAGAGGACATGCGCCATCATAGAGGAGCTTAATTTTCCAAGTCTTAGTGTTGGTTTCTTTGGTGGTTGTCTGCGGAGATATCATTTGGTTGGGCTTATTTTTGGATTAGCCCTATTTTATCGCGATTGCTTAGGGTTGTGCTTTTACAACAGTTTTCGAGCACCAAAAATAATAAAACCTTTAAAAGTGTTGCTTCGCAACACTTT
>JANNDZ010000024.1:0-2232 GCA_031378395.1 Pseudanabaena sp. OTE_75_metabat_487_sub | reverse complement strand
TTGATATCTGAATATGCTGATTCAAGAAAACCACTAGAACAACGCCAATATGCAGAGAACTTATCTCGCAAGATCAAAAAACAATTTAAGTTTGATCTTGCCATGTATACCGCTCGTCTTGATTCAAAGTCAGGGTCAAATCCTCAACGTCAAAATCCAACTAATTTAGGGGATGGCGTATTACTCTTAATTAAGAGAGTGCTGAATAAGCAGGGTAATGATAACTATCGAAAAGCGGCTAGAAGTCTTTACGATCATTCGCAAAATATAACTTTCGTAGAATTTAAATCCAGATTACTCACATATTTAGGGATATCACAAGATGACTTAGAGATATCAGAAGTATTTCGTTTAACGGTTGTGCAGAAATTAAAACATTTCCAAGAACATCGTGATGATGAGTTAATGACTCTTAGCTTATTGTTCGTAACTTGTAATCGAGTTTTGCAGTATTTATTATTAAGTGAACGTCGTCAGCCATCTGAATTTTTACAATTGTCACTAGAATACGATAATTTTCTCAATCCTATAATTTTATTACTAAAAATTGTATTAATTCAGCCGCATATTCGCTTTTATTTAGAAGGATATATTGCTGAATTAATCAAGTTTTATAGTGTCTATGAAGAAACTGAATGTCAAGCCTTCATTAATTTTCTTGATGTATTGAATGTGACGCTAGCAATTTTTGATGAGGATACAGACTATAGCTTGATTAAAATGAAAAATATTGAGAATGATTTAACAGATGTTAATTTAGATAATTATCGTGTTTTCTCACAATTAAAGAGGATTGTAGATAGAGGTAAGCAACCAGTTAATCAAGAAGATACAACCGAAACCTTACATTTTTAGACCAATATCAAGAGCACTCTCCCGCGTAGCGCGGAGAATGCCTTTTATTTTTATGCCAAGGATTCTATCCATTCAAAAATGCGATTCCATGCCCACCAACGATCGCGATCGCCATATTGGTGCTGGCATGTTTTACTACTAACATAGCCAACATGACCGCCATGCTGGGTCATCATTAGATTTATGGCAGGATTGTCTTGAGCAATTTTTTCTAAGTCTGAAATAATTGCAGGATCAAACATCGGATCATCTGCAGCATAAAGAATAAAAGTTGGCTTTTGCAAATGCGGCATGAAATACAACGGACAACTTGCCTCGTAATATTCCTCTACTGAGTCAAAGCCTAGTTTGGTGATTGTTAGTTCGTTATCAAATCCCCAAATGCTGTTAGCTCTCTCCACGGCCTCACGATCGATCGCTTCAGGATGCATTCTTGCCATACCGCGTCCTAGCTTCTTTAATTCACGCGCGATCGCCTTTTCAAGAAATTTTCCCAGCTCGTCTTTGACTAAATAAGTAAGCGATCGATTGGAGTCAACACTAGGACAAATTACTGCTCCGCCCGCAATATCAGCAGATGTAATTTCGAGATCACTTCCCCATTCAGCGATCGATTCTCCCGCCTTGATCCCCCACAAAGCCAGTTGTCCACCAAGAGAGTAACCCATTAGCCAAAAGGGAGATGGACATCCTAATTGTTTAGCAGTATTGGCAATACGGATAAAATCTTCACCTTCATATAGTCCATCTGAGGTCAGCGCTGGCGATAGCTCAGCAGTTTTGCCATGCGCTCGCCAATCAAATAAAACGGCTGCATACCCTTTCGCGATCGCCTTTCGCCCCAGAATTTTGAGAAACCATTGATTTTCTAAATCCCCTGTAATTCCGTAGGTTCCGACAATCGTTCCCTTAACTTTTTGATGGGAGCTGTCAGGAATTGCATATTTACCAAAGATCGGAACACCATGTGCACCTGTAAAAATATGCTCTTGATAAATAGGTTCGGATTCAACCGTGAAGTTTTCCCATTTTTGGCTCACCCGCAAAGCAGTATAAAGGGTCATTAGTAGCCCATTAGTGAGATGCCAAGGTGGTGAATAGGTCATATAGCAATCCGTAAATCACATTTGTTATATTTTGTTACGATCACTATAGTAATACTACTTTCTTCTTATTTAAAAATTAGTGATGATAGACAAACCTCAAATTTTTTTTCTGTGCTGATCTTGGGAAGTATTTGGGCGTAATAAATTAACGTAATCAATTACAACTTTAGGTTTGCAATTGATTACGTTGATTTATGTTTATTGGTTTTTGGAAAGGCAATAAGGGACTTACACGAAATAATTGATCCCAAAAATGTTGCGGCGGGCTAAG
>JANNDZ010000010.1:0-7788 GCA_031378395.1 Pseudanabaena sp. OTE_75_metabat_487_sub | reverse complement strand
TTTTTTAACAAAACACAAAAAATGTTTTGCTTAGCAAAAAAACCCAAAAATTATGTGGCGGCCCCACCCCCCGCAACTTACTTTTTGGGTTTTGGATTGTACTAGCTAACTTTTTTTGCTATAGAGTAGATTTATAAAAGGTTTTGAATCATAGTTACTAATTGCTTTAGCCTTAGCGGCTTACTCACATATTCATTAGCTCCTGCCTCAAGACAACGATCGCGATCGCCCGACATGGCTAATGCTGTCATCGCAATAATTGGGATATCAATCAAGTTAGGATCAAGGCGAATTTGTTTAGTCGCCTCTATGCCATCCATCACAGGCATTTGAATATCCATCAAAATTATGTCAGGTTGATGAGCTTTGGCGATCGCGATCGCCTCCTGCCCATTCCTTGCTAACAAAACGCGAAAGTGTTTAGCCTCTAGATAGCTTACAGTGGTAATGATATTAGCTTCGTTATCCTCTACTAGCAAAATGAGTGGGGATTGAATATTATTCTTGTTAGTGATTGGAGCATCCAATAATGAAGTAGTTTCAGGTTGGTTGCTGACGACTATTTCAGAAGAACAATCATGGGGCAAATCGACTGTAAAACAGCTCCCCACTCCTAATTCACTAGTTAGCCCTACTCTGCCATTATGAAGTTCGACGATGCGCTTCACTAGGGCAAGCCCTAGTCCTGTTCCCTCATATTGTCGATTTAAAGCACTATCAATCTGGATAAAGGGCTGAAATAATTTCTTGATATTTTCTGGTGAAATGCCGATACCCGTATCGCTCACAGAAATTCGTAAGTATTGCGGTGAAGGGCGATCGCTCGTAACCAAATCAGGAGGCAACTCAGGAGGCAACTGTGTAACTTCTAGATTAACTCTTCCTCCTTTTGGTGTGAACTTGACTGCATTGTTCAGCAGATTAATCAAAACTTGGCGAATACGACGTTCATCAACCAGCAAGCTAGGGAGATTTAGTGGAATTTGTATATTAAGCTGAATACCTTTTTGCAAAGCTTGCTGTTTGATAAATGTCATGCTCGATTGGCAGAGAAGATTGATTGATGTATATGCACATTCCAATTCGATCTGTCCTGCTTCAATTTTTGCCAAATCAAGGATATCGTTGATCAACTCCAGCAGGTGAGAGCCACTACGTTCAACAGTCTTCAATGCTTGAAGTTGTCGCTCGTTTAGATCACCATAGACCTGCTCTTGTAAGCCCTCGGTCATACCCAAAATTGCATTAAGAGGCGTACGAAGTTCGTGGCTCATGTTAGCAAGAAATTCATCCTTAAGTCTTGTCGAGCGGAGCAGCTCTTCATTGGTCTGTTGGAGAGCTGCCGTGCGTTTTTTGACTTTGTTTTCTAGAGACTGATTGAGTTGGAGTAGTTCTAGCTCGGCTTGCTTACGCGCAGTGATATCACGACAGATAGCAAATTGGACAGTCTCACCAGCCCAATCCACAGTACTAGCACTAATTTCCACAGTAAGGATCGAACCATCTTTCCGACGATGTGAGGTCTCAAACTTCACCCTTTTATCCTGACTAAACTCCTCAACTCCTTTTTTAAGTTCTTCTTTTGTCCATCTGGTATCAATGTCGTAGATACTCAACGCCATAACTTCTTCGATGTTATAGCCTAACATGTTCGCAAAACTTTGATTAGCTTCTACAATCTTACCTTCAAGATCTAAAACAAATAGACCATCTAAAGATGTGTTAAAGAGCATTTCACTGCGGCGAAATTCATTCCCCAAAGCTATTTCTGCACGTTTACGATCGCTAATGTCGCGAATCATAAATAGAACTTCATCTTCGCCGCTTTTTACTACTCTAACTTCTTCATCTATCAACTGATCCGCTACTTGAACTTGTTGCTCGTATACTTGTAATTCACCCGTTTCTATAGCCTTACGTAAATGGTAAAACTGACGTTCGACAATAGCTTCAGGTAACACATCCGCCATCGATTGACCAGCGCGATCAATCTTGGGAGTAGCGATCGCAAAATCACGATTTTGCGTGACAAATTCCCGATAGACCCCATCAGCCCCAACGCGCAACATCAGATCGGGAATTGCTGAGAGCATAGCTTTGCTATGGGCTTCACTACTTGCCAGTGCTAATTCAGCCTGTTTGCGATCGCTAATGTCGCGAATCATGAACAGAACTTCATCTTCATTAATTTTGATCACTCTAACTTCTTCATAATAGAAGCGATCGCCCTCTTGAATTCTTTGCTCATAGAATTGCAATTCACCAGTTTGCAAGGCTCTTTGTAGATAGCCAATATTTCTTTCTGCGATATGTGCGGGTAACATTTCCCGCATCGATTTACCAGCAAGATTGACATTTTGTAACGCCATCCCAAAATCCTTGGGTTGGGTGATAAACTCCCGATAAACCAAGTCTCTCCCAACCCGAAACATTAACTCAGGAATCATCGATAAGATGGCCCGGCTCTTGGCTTCACTGGCAGCTAATGCTATTTCAGCTTGTTGGCGATCGCGCTGGGCAAAATGCTGTTCGCTAATATCTCGCACCACCAACAAGACTTCATCTTCACTATAAGGAACAATTCGCACCTCTTCGATTTGCTCTTTTCCATGAATAAAAAGAGTTTGTTCGTAAATCTGGATAGAATTAGTTTGTAACGTCAGTTGGATATAATCCATCCGTTGTTGGACTACATCAGGAGGGAGTGCCTCAGACATATGGGTTCCCACGAGATCAGCCGCAACTCCCAACATAGGAAAGTTAGGGCTAGCAATAAATTCTGAGTAAAAGCCTTCCCGATTTATGCGGATGATCAGATCAGGAAGAGCGCTAAGTATGGCGTGTTGATGCGCTTCACTCTTGAGTAATTTAGCCTCTGTTTGCTGACGCTCAACTAGTTGATCTTGCAATTTTTGGTTGTCTTTAGCCTGCTCAATGGCGATCGCATGGCTAATATACCTAATGAACCAAGCCGCGATCGCGACTGACATGAGAAAACTAGTGATACCTATTTGCAGGCGAAGTGCTTTAGCTTGACCAAGTTGATTGTCAGCTTCTTTTTCATGTTGGTTTATAGTTTGGACAAAGGGAGCTAGGCGATCGGGAAACTCAATAAATCGTAGAAAATTTTTACTCTTAAAAAACTTAACTAGCTGGAATTCCACTTCTGCGAGGGTTTTCGGTGATGCAGTCAGTCGATCTAATCTAGCGATCAGGGCTTGAGATTCTTGCTTAAATTCTCTTAGAAAAACCTCATGTTCTTTTAGTAATGGTTCTAGCCCTTCGATCTTGGATAACTCCCCTGAAGCATTATGAATTTCTAAAAGGGTTATGGTTGTTTGAATAGATTCCAGAAATTTGCCACTTTCACGCCGAAAATCTTGTGGATCTTTTAAATAGGAAGATAATTGTTTGGCAGGACGATTATATAAAATATCTAATTGAAGAACATCTAACGATTGATGCTCTTGCGATAGAGTTTGGTTCTTTTGTAATACTTCTTGATGATAGTAATTCCCCAATAGCAACCCAGTTGCAGTACCTAATGAGGTAATACATAGGGCGATCGCATATCCGTAAACTATTTTGTTGCTTAAAAACATTGGGGATAAAAGCTTAAGCTAAAAGCTGCTGAATAATTTTAACCAACTGCTTCAGTTTAACTGGTTTCGTCAAATAATCGTTAGCCCCTGCTTCTAAACATTTTTCGCGATCGCCAGTCATCGCCAGAGCCGTCAGTGCAATAATCGGAATCTCAGCCAAGCTTGAATCAAGACGAATTTGTCTGATCGCCTCTAGCCCATCCATAAAAGGCATTTGAATATCCATCAAAATCAGTTCAGGTTGATGAACTTTTGTGATTTCAACTGCTTCTCGACCATCCCTAGCTACTAGCAGACGATAACCCTTGGCAATCAGGTAACTAGAAAAAGTACTAATATTCGCTTCGTTATCCTCTACGATCAAGATCAGAGGCGATCGGGTCAAGGCTGGGTCACCTTGTGAGGAATCTAGCTCTGGAATATCAGTTGGTTCAACGCCCGTCATTTTCGGTAATGAGGGTATGAGAGTGCAGGGTAAATCAATCGTAAACCGACTTCCCACACCCAATTCGCTAGTTAGCCCCACCCTGCCACCGTGGAGTTCCACAATCCGTTTAACGAGGGCTAGCCCCAAGCCTGTCCCTTCATATTGACGGTTCAAGGCACTATCGACTTGGATAAATGGCTGAAACAGCTTCTTAATATTCGCTAGTGAGATACCAATGCCTGTATCGATCACGGCAATGTGCAAGAAGTGTTGTGACGAAAACTCATCAGTGACTGGATCGGGAGATAGTTGACTGACCTCTAGGGTGATGCGTCCTCCCTCTGGAGTAAATTTCACCGCATTGCTCAGCAGATTGATCAACACCTGACGAATGCGTCGTTCATCGACTAATAGGCTGGGCAGATTCAGTTGGAGCTTAATCTCAAGCTGGATGCTTTTTTTCATCGCTTGTTGTTTGATGAAGGCAAGACTTGATTGGCAGAGGGGAGCCACATTACAGAGGTTGCAGTCTAGTACCATCTGTCCTGATTCAATTTTGGCAATATCAAGGATGTCGTTGATTAACTCTAACAGATGATTACTGCTGCGTTCTACGGTTTGTAATGCTTTGAGTTGTCGCTCATTTATTTGTCCAAAGACTTTCTCTTGCAGACCCTCAGTCATACCCAAAATAGCGTTAAGGGGGGTGCGGAGTTCGTGACTCATATTTGCTAAGAACTCATCCTTCAAACGAGTAGCCCGACCGAGTTCTTCGTTGAAGATAGACAGTTCTTTGTTGCTCTTGATCAACTTTACCTCTGTTTGCTGGCGGATCAATAGTTCGGACTGGATTTGCTCGTGGAGGCTGGCTTGTTGAATAGCGATCGCAAACTGGTCAGCAATTTGTTTCAGTAAATTAATCTCCCAGTCTTGCCACTGGCGAGGCTGATCGCATTGATGGGCGATCAGTAATCCCCAGAGGGTTTGATCTTGCATGATGGGAACAACAAGTTTAGCTCGGAACTGAATATCGGCTTGAAATGTACTCAAATCGAACTGACTCGGATCTTCGCGATCGCTGAGAGTATATATTTTTCCCTGTAGATAGTAATCGTAGCTCTCTTTTGGGAAAACCTCCTCAGGAAAGTCAATATTCAGAATTTTGGAGACACTTGGTAGAGTCGATTCAGCAATGGTAGATCCTTTCCCTTCTAGCAATATGCGATAGACCAGCACACGGTCTGACTGCAAAACCTCTCGAATTTCCTCAACAGTAATACTAAGGATCTCTGCCAAGTTTAGAGATGATCGCATCTGATGAGTAATCAATCCCAGCAAGCGCTGGTTTTCTGCAAGTTGTTTTAATCTGATTTCATTTTGGCGACGAACGGTAACGTCTTGGAACATTCCCACCACACCAATAACTCTATCTATCGAGTCTTTCAGTGGTGCTTTGTGGGTTTCTAACCATCTCTGTTCACCATTAGGTAAAGTCATTGTTTCTTCGATCTTGAGTCTAGCTTTACCAGATTCCATAACGCGCCGATCATCGGCACGATAGGCAATCGACTCATCTTCTGTCCATGAAAGATCAAAATCAGTCTTACCAATAATTTCGTCTGCCGATGGCAATCTGAGAATTTTGGCTAATTTCTGATTACATCCTAAATAGACAGATGCTCGATCCTTCCAAAATAATGGCAGTGGGACGGTATCGATTACTGTTTGGATAAACTGTTGAGATTCTAATAGAGCTTTCTCAATCTGTTTGCGATCGCTAATATCTCGGATTAGAAAGATCACTTCATTACTGTTGCAAGGCGCAACGCGCACTTCTTCGTAACGAAGTTCGCCATCAATCAAAACCTCCTGTTCGTAAGTCTGCACAGTTTGACTAGCAAGCGCTTGCTGAAGTGCAGTGTATTTAGTCTCTGAATGAGATGGCACAATATCTGCTGGCAAAGACTCAAAAATACTTTTGCCAATTACTTGTTGAGGATCGACCAGATTCTTCCCTTGGGGAGATGTTAAAAAGTCGATATACTCACCATCTCGATTAACTCGAAATACCAGATCAGGTAATGCTAATAGAGTAGCTTGGGCGTGTTCCTCAAGACGTTTGAGGGTTTCTTGGGTGGCTTTGCGATCGCTAATGTCCATCACAATTCCAAACAATCCGCTTACCTGCCCTGTTTCATCATAGACGGGTTCGCCTTGAGCAAGAATGTACCCAGAAGAACCATCAACTCGAATAATCTTTAGGTCTGTTGTATAGGGTTCCCCATACTGAATGGCTCTATCGATGAGATGAGTAAGGCGCTCTTGCTCATCCAGTGGATAGTAGTTGAGTAGCTCTTTATAGGTGGGTTGTGGCTGATCGAGGGAAAGCCCAAAAATTTTGAAGACTTCATCAGACCAGATTACTTTCTGATTGTGCAGATCTAGATTCCAATCACCAAGATGAGCTATCTGTTGTGCTTGGCTTGCACGCAGCGCAATCTGCTGCAAAGCCGCAGTGCGCCTTTTTACTCGATCTTCGAGATCTCGGTTGAGTTTCTGTAATGCTGCTTCAGCAAGTTTGCGATCGCTAATATTCCGTACGATTGCCACAACTTCTTGATCATTAATAGCCAGTATCCTGACTTCTTCATAGACTAAGCGATCCTGCTTGAGAAACTGATGCTCGTAAACTTGCAATTCACCTGTAGTGATTGCTTGCTCGATAACTTGCAACTGCTTTTGGAGTAATTTTGGTGGTAGAACTTCTGAAATATGATTAATAATCGGTAGAAAATTCTCCGATTTAATTCCTGATTTGATGGAAGCCAAGCAAGTACCATCACGCTGAAGTCGCAGCAATAAATCGGGAATCGCATCCAACATGGTGCGAATAGTTGCTTCGCTAGCTTGCAAGGCGGCAGTCCGTTGTTCTACTTTCTTTTCTAAATCTTGGTTGAGTTGCTGTAGTGTCGCTTCGGCTTGTTTCCGATCGGCTATATTCGCTACCTCGATTAAGGCGCTTTGGTCTATCACCCCAGCGATGCGATCGCCATCATCTAGCACAGGCAGATGCCGAATGCGATGGTGTTGAAATAGCGCTAGAGCCTCGTTAATATCAGAAAAG
The DNA here is from genome assembly GCA_031378395.1 of Pseudanabaena sp. OTE_75_metabat_487_sub. Lineage (GTDB taxonomy): Bacteria > Cyanobacteriota > Cyanobacteriia > Pseudanabaenales > Pseudanabaenaceae > Pseudanabaena. The sequence goes on along the minus strand of JANNDZ010000010.1, from coordinate 635 downwards.
GTAGATTCTTGGATGGTAAAAACTGGACAGCTCATTAACGCTTGAATTGGCAACTGGTCTAAGGATATAGGCTGCGTGATAATGCGAACAATATCTCGTTCAGTCAAAATGCCGATCAAACCGCTCTTTTCTGATGCACTCTCTACCACTAGCACATAGTTTGAGTCAGTTTCACCCATGATTGCGATCGCTGACATGACTGTCGTATCTGGTGAAACCAACGGCGGATTGCGATCGATCGCGGATAGTAAATCTTTGTGACTGAGGAGACTAGAAAAATTTATCACATGTGTCTCTTCTAAGGGGCTAACAGGTTTTATATAATCTGGGTAATTTCTTTGAGGCGCAAAGGCTTGGGAATATACTCATTAGCTCCTCTTGTTCAAACACTTTTGCGATCGCCTGTCATCGCCAGACCATCCATTTCAGGCATTTGTATCACCAAAATCAACTTAAGATGGTGAGCTTTAGCCATTGCGATCGCTTTTAGATCATTTTTTCTATAACAATATGATAGCCTGTGGAAATTAAGTAGTTAGGGATCACAGAATATCCTTATTATTCAGGCTTCCTTGACATGATGTTTGGTAAAATATCGTTATCATAAAACCCCAAATTGGTGCAGTGGGCTAAGC
>JANNDZ010000934.1:0-2587 GCA_031378395.1 Pseudanabaena sp. OTE_75_metabat_487_sub | reverse complement strand
CCAAGAATGGGCTGCGTCAGGTAAAGCAAGGCTTGCTTCGCGACAAAATGTATTCAATAAGTGAAACTTAAAAGTGAGTGGTGGCACGAAACGCCACCACTCACTTTTAAGTTAGAGAGCTATATAGCAATCCGAAATCATTTGTAATTGGATAACGATTATCTTGGGCATTTTCAGATAAGTCCATTAAGCTATAACTCATTTCGGATTGCTATATCACCTATTTTAAGAACTTTGCCAGCCTCTATTATGGGAATACGTGTATTCAGAGCAAGGCGATAAAAATGATTGAAACGCGATCGCTCTATGTTTGCTGGTAAAGATGCTTCTCTTTGGCGAGTGAAAATCTTTTGGAATTCAGGATAAACTTCGCCAGTTAACGCATCACGGGTGGGCACAGGACAACGTTGACAGGGATTTGTACCGAAAAACTGAACATCGCCAATTTTAAAGGGAACTGTTTCACCAGCTTTAGCAAATAAATGATCTTCCCAAAACGGTTCAGTATCAGCAATTTCTAAGTTAGTGCGGAAGCGATCGCGAATTTGCTCAAGACTGATTTGGGGGCTTGCATACCAACCCTTTACAGTGGCAAGAGTTGCCTCTGAGATTACAGTTGCGCCCCATGCTTCAGGATCATCAGGGAATCCATTACTAACATTTTGACGAAGTTCTACAGTTTGCTCAAAAAATTTGCTTAGCCAGTCAGTAAGCGCAATGCGATCTCGATCTAAATGAAAAGTGGATACTTCCTGCTGCTCTTGGATTTGCAAATGCACTAGTCGATCGCCTAATTCGTACATTGATCTAATTAAATGAATCTTAGGATAGCGCTTGGCATTGATGTATTTTCCGTTTTTATCAAATATGGCAAATTCGCGATCGCCTGCTAATGCTCCACCAACTGAAATCTCGACTGCATTTAAAGTGATCGGATCGAGGGACTTGATTGGGAAAATCAGGATTTTGTTGAGCTTTGCCATGATGTCGCTGATTTTGTAAGAAGTGCTGATAGAACGCGCAACGTGAGTTTTATCAGCTTTATGCTATATTTTTCTCAGTCGGCGGAGATCGATTTTGGCACGGAGTTCATCTTTGATTCTTGCCAAGATGGAATCTTCGTCTATGGTGTCCAAGATCCTCTTAACGACAGCTTTTGGCCCGTCTGCGCCCCATGATGCGCCGTTGGCGAGATATTCCTTAGTGACTAGTCCGAGAGCGTAGGTGGAAAATCCAGCCACCCCTGCCTGCGCGATCGCCACTGACACATAACCACCTAAAGTTAAACCACCAGTCACAGGCGCAGCGATGCCCAGTAAGCCTTTGAGAGAACTTAATCCGAACGTGGCAAGAAATTCACTGGCACTAATGCCGCCCATGCCGATCGCAATTTTTTGCATCAGTGAAATTGCGCCACGATTGCTCATATTGATGCCATAAAGCTTAGAAAGCGCCACGATCATTGAGATATCGATAATTGCGGCACTGATGACATCAATTACGGTGAATGGGTTAACAGCGATCGCCACAGCTTGGGTAATTACACAATTCCAGATGATGCGATTGGCTTGGCGATCGCGAACAAACATCTTGCGTTGGACTACACGCTCCTGCACCATATCCGCAAACATCATTGTATTTAGAGCGATGAGAGATTTACCTTCACGATCTAGTACCTCCAGAATTTTCAGCTTTAAATCTTCGATTTGGGGCTTTCCATTGACTAGCTCGGCTTCAAAGGAGCCATCGGGCTGACGGATCGCTTTTGCTACCAATGGTGAGGCAGCAGTCATCACAATTTCATCTTCAGTTAATAACTCACGTACTCGCTCATCGCGAATTTTGGCATAAATAGCCATACGGTCTTCGGGTGGATATTGGTCGATTTTGTTGAATACTAGCAAAATCGGTTTACTCGCCCCCCGCAGTTCGGACAGTGCATCATATTCAACCTTCGTGATATCACCCGCGACGATAAATAAAATTAAATCGGCTTGTTGCGCGATTCGTTTCGCGAGTTCAGCTCTGCCTTCGCCATCAACTTCATCGATGCCTGGGGTATCAATCAACTCAATTCTTGCTTCACCTCGTCCCTGAAATGATGCTTTGAGAATCGTGCGATCGCCATTAGTCTGCATCGCCTCTCGTGATATCTGCCACTCTGCGGCTTGCCGACTTGTAGTCACCCCATGCAGGGGACCAGTCTCAAAAACTTGACCACCCATCAGCGCATTAAGTACCGACGATTTCCCTCGCCCCACCATGCCAAATACTGCTATTTGCAGAACTTGACGCTCTAATTTGTCCAGCATTTGCTGAAGCTCTTCTAGTGGCTCCTCTAGTCCGCGCCGCTCTCGTTCTGACAAGTCTAGGTTTGCGACAATATCTCGTAATGTTCGCTGTGCTTGGCGATAATTTAGCTCCTCAAAAATCTCATCAAAGCTAAGAAAGTTTTCGTCTTGTTGCATAACATCGCTAAGTATAGCTACAGCTGTTAACTATTTTAGGACATAATCAAAACCCAGAGGTGGAGTTGGGGGGCGCACCGCCCCAACAAAAACAAAGGGTTTTTTGTAAAAAAAAAATT
>JANNDZ010000921.1:0-7099 GCA_031378395.1 Pseudanabaena sp. OTE_75_metabat_487_sub | reverse complement strand
GATGATTTTGGGTACGATATTATTTATGAAGTGTAACGCCTATAAGTAGGTGGCTTACACGCATAATTTTGGAGTTTCTCATGAAATTAGCTGAATTTCTGATCCAAGGACAGCACCTGCGGCAGCAGGATCGCACCTTAGCGATCGCCTATTTTGAGCAATGTCTTCAAAATACAACCACTGGCGAAAACGTGGAAGAAGATCCCAGCACGACTATAAGGGTTTTACTTGATCTTGCTGTGGAGCTAATTGCCACAAAACAATCTGAATCATTACAAAGAGCACAAGCTCTTGTGCAACAAGCGGGGGAAGCTTTAAATCAAAATCCAGCTCATGATCACGAACAAAAGGCTTACTTGCTCTATGTGCGTGCAATTCTGGCGCTTGAATTGGGGGAATTGGGCGATGTTTTACATATTTTGGAGACGGCTTATGAAACTTATAGCAATAGTCGGGAGGGACAATCTCTCGTCGATGATGCCATCGGTCAATATTATTTACAAGTAAATGATATTCAATCGGCGCTAATGAGCTTTGAGCGATCGCTGTCAGCGCGACTCGAAATAGAAGATGAATGTACGATCGCCAAAAGCTACGTCCACTTGGGGCAATTGTATTTGGCTTCTGGTGATATTAATCAAGCAGCTAGCCTTTTTCAAAGTACTCTCGATATTGCTTTAGCCAATTCCGATAACTTCTTGCGGTTGCAAGCTCTTAAAGGGATGGTGAAAGTTGCAATCGCTGAGTCTCAATGGCAATTAGCTATTGAATTAAGCAAAGAGTCCATCTCTTTGCTTAAAGAGCCTGTTGATTCCATCGAAATTGGCTATTTATATTGTGATTTAGCTGAAGCTTTACTAGGTGATCGCCAAGTTGAAGAGAGTCTAATCTGTATTCGCGTGAATGTTCTACCTCGTTTTCGCGATTACCAATATCTGCAAGGAATTGCGATCGCCAAACATATCCGAGGACGCATCTATGTATATCGACTGCTCGATGGCTTAGATAGTCTTGATGAAGATGCGATCGAAACTGCCGAAGACTCATTACTTGATGCTTCGCTATCTTTTGAGCAGTTTGGGATGATGCCTCAATATGCCAAATCTCTTTATGATTTAGCCTGTCTATATCAGTTATGTGGTAGTTCGCAGTTTCAATATCAATATCAAGGCAAGTCGTTGCGATCGCTAGAATTATCGCTTAGCGTCTTAGATCAGCTTGGCATGAGTCATACCCAGTTTGCCTCACAGGTTGAGACAATGCTAAATAAAGTCATGCGCGGTAGCTTCTAGCTACAAAATCGGGAGCGCAAACAGCGAAAAAAAGATTGTTCTTACTTAGATAAACTGAGCGAGAACAACCTTTTTTTCGCTGTTTGCCTTTTAATGATTAGGCTATAGTATATTTTTATTTCTCACTACGGCGAGGTGATCTAGATGAGAGCAGTGGAAGTCACGGGAACAATTGATCGCAAAGGACATTTATTACTAGATCAACCTTTTAATGCGGATGTATCTGGTCGTGTTCGTGTGATTGTGTTATTTCCTGAGCCAGTTCAAGAATTGGACGATGATCCTGATGATACGCCTATCGAGGAGGTGAAGGCTAGTTTGAAAAGGGCTTTTCAGCAAGCTAAGGCGGGACAAACTAGACCGATTTCTGAATTGTGGGACAGAATCGATGCTGAGTGAAAATAGCCCAATTTCTATTAGGTTTGCTGATGAGTTTGAAGAGAATTTATATCGCCTCTCCAAAAGATTTCGTAATATTCGCAAAGATATTGTGAGTGTGATTGAGCAAATTCAGGTTGGTAATGCTGTAGGTGATCGCATTGCGGGTTTGGGGAAAGATTATATTGTTATCAAAGTCAGGGTAAAGAATAGCAATATCCAAAAAGGGAAAAGTGCGGGTTATCGTTTGGTCTATCAGGTGGAGTCTCCGACTAATGTACTTCTATTGACTATCTATTCAAAAAGCGATCGCGAAGATATTAGTGCTGCCGAGATTTTGAATATTTTGTCTTCTATTGCTGGGGATGATGAGTAACTGTTGGTGAAATTGTTTGCAAGGTATGAATAAAGCGCGTTAATTGATTTTGAGCTAAATATGTTACCCTGCGATCTCGGCGGGATAACATATTTAGCTCTATACAAAAAAATTGGCTGGAAAAGTTTGTATAATTCCTCAAGTTAACAAAGAGGTAAATTAAAAATCTGTATATATTGGTATTGATTGGTTCAGTAGTTTATTTGTGTTTGGTTCTTTGATGAAAACTCTATATCTTGCAGCAGATGGTGATGATGTCGGTCGAAAAATTGAGTATTTTATTGTTATGAATCAAATCCATCAATTATCAGATTTTTCTGATGATTATAAAGCTGCTATGGTTTGGTTCTCAGAGAAGCTGTCCAATGATTTCGGCGCAAAAATAATATTTAAAGCGGGAGATAGTCTACTAGTAAGCTCCCACTTGGAAGAATTTTCGATTCATAGCCTAGAACAATTAAGAATTGAGTTCTCTAATATCTCTAATGCAACAATATCATTTGGTATTGGTGATAGCCCACGTCAAGCATATTTTGCACTTAAACTAGCTAAGGCTAGTGGCAAAAATCGAATTGAAATATTTCAGGAATATAGAAATGAATAAACAACTACTTCCTTTTATTCAAAGTGATAATGCTGGACTCTATGTAAATATAATAACTCACTGTGTTCAATTTGAAGGAGTTCACAGCATATATTTTGCCGTTAACTCAGGTGATATAGGAAATCTATCAGAAGCAAGAGAGAAGATTAAAAAAATCAAAGATAAATTTGAGCAACTTTCTAGTAAATATCCAAATATATATAGAATTGCCAGTGATATAATACCTCCTCTTAATCAATTAGATGAGAGGATTATCAAGATTCTGTTCACAAATCCAGAATTTTCGACCAAAGATTTGAACAGAAAATTTCATGACACCGATAAACTCCTTGTAGATATCACAGGATGTAATAAAAAAGTTTCTAGTGATGTTATTTCATCATATATATTGAACGGAATTAGCCATATTTGTTGCTTTGAACTTGATGCTAAAGTCTATTCACAAGAATGGAAAACACAAGGTTTAGGAAGGGATTTTCATGATATTCGCAAGGATATACCTTTCTATGAATACATTGATTTTTCTAAAGCTGGAACAACTATAAAGAGTTTTAATCGGATGCGTTCTCAGGGGAAGATTATAAAACTACTTTTAGCTATTTCAATAATTCTTGGAGTGATGGTTTTCGTATTGATTCAACAACAACAGAATGCACTTGCTCAGTATGCAGTGATAGGACTTACATTAGTTACGGGACTCGGGCTGATTAACGATATTTTTGGGGTTGCAGATCGTCTAAAATAAATGAATTCGATGCTTGCTTGATATAAAGTTTAGGGCTCAATAGGTGTTTCGGGGAGGTGCTTTAGCTTAAATGACTGAAATGCTTGATGTTTAGTAGTTTTTTGCCTCGGAGGTCTTTGATGTCTGAAATACCCGTCATTAAAAGCATTGAGCCATTTATTATATTCGACTTCCCCGAAACACCTATTGAGCCAATGAGAATTGCAGATGTTCATATCTCGACCAGCTATAGTTGCAAAAATCTGATACATTTGGCTTAATCTGAAAAACAATTTTTAGGATTAGCCTTCAAGGTTGATGCCATGACACAAAATCCACTAGTTGAACAAGCCAAACAGGGCAATGTTAATGCGATCGCATCACTCATGAATCGATTGCTCAAATCTCAGGCCATGTTAGCCAACGTTGAGCGTGATGGCGATCGCTTAGAAATTTTAATCGAGTCAGATCTGCGATCGCTAGACGATGAGGTGAGAATTCCTAATCGGCAGGCACTAGTGGGGATGCTCAAAAAATGGTTTGTTAACCTTGAGGTTAAAAATGTTTCGATGATCTCGGTGTCTTGGCAGCAAACAGGATTTGATGAACCTGCATGGACTGAGGAAATTTACTTAGTTGAGCAAGAAGATCTCAATATTAATGAAAATGGCGGAATCAATGAAGCGAGACAACGTCCTAGAATACCTCCATTACCAGTATTGCCCCTAAAATCTATGCTAGAGCGAAATGATCGCAGCGATCGCGCAAATAGCGAAAACAATCCTCCAGTATCTAGTCCTGATTTAGATGAAATGTTTGGAGACACAAGTTTTCCTAAATCTTTACCAAATATTAATTCAACTAATTATCTAGATTCTGACTTAGAAAATACAGACTCATCGCCAGATCGCGATTTCCATTCGGAAACAACATCTTCCGCCAATAAGATCTCTTGGCAAGTATTACTGAAAACGCCAACTTTTGTAATTCAGCTTGCTCAATACGTTGTTGTTTGTGTGCTGATTATTACCGCCTTAAGAGGAATTCATGCTGTCTTTGGCAGTAGCAAAGCTCCTAAAGCTGCTTCCATTTCAACACAATTGGTTATATCCAAATAAAGGCGGCGCTTCGCGCCGCCTTTATTTGGATATAATGCACCAATCATAACTTGCTTAATAAGGATTATTGTGTCAACTCAATTCCATGTTTGTATTACTTTAGGAACTCGTCCAGAAGCAATTAAACTTGCCCCGATCATTCATCTATTTAGAAATAATCCGAAGTTCCAAACTTCGGTGATTTTAACTGGGCAACATCGCGAAATGGTGGAACAGGTGATGCAGTTATTTGAACTCAAGGCAGATTATGACTTGGACATCATGCAGCCTAAGCAAACTCTCACTCAGATTACCTGTAACAGTTTGAACGGTTTAGAGAAGTTATACAAAGAAATTCAGCCCAATATTGTTTTAGTCCAAGGGGATACGACCACAGCTTTTGCAGCGGCATTGGCTGCTTTTTATCAGCAAATTCCTGTCGGTCATGTAGAGGCAGGACTGCGTACAGACAACCTATTTAATCCATTTCCAGAAGAAGCAAATCGTCGTTTAGTCTCACAAATTGCCCAACTTCATTTTGCGCCCACCCAAGCCTCAGTGAAAAATCTCCAAGTTTCTGGCGTAAAAAAAGGTATCCACAATACAGGTAATACCGTAATTGATGCGTTGTTGTATGTTTCAGGGCGATCGCCTAAATGTGAGATTAAGGGCTTAGATTGGGCAGCCCATCGGGTGATCTTAGCTACTGTCCATCGTCGGGAGAATTGGGGAGAGCCGTTGGCGCAAATCATCCAAGCATGGTTGCAGATTTTGGCGGATTTTCCTGATGTGGCTCTGGTATTACCATTGCATCTTAATCCTGTGGTGCGAGAGCCTTTAATTGAGAAACTGGGCAATCATCCGCGTATTTTCTTGGTTGAACCTTTGGATTATGAACAATTGGTTGGGGCGATGCAGCGCTGCTACCTGATCATGAGTGACTCAGGTGGCTTGCAAGAAGAAGCTCCGAGCCTTGGTAAACCAGTATTGGTATTACGTTCTACTACTGAGCGTCCAGAAGCGGTTGATGCAGGTACAAGTAAGCTAGTTGGTACCGAAACTAATGATATTGTGGCAGCAGCTTCTAAACTACTCAAAGATCGCAAGGTCTACGACCAAATGGCGAATATTGCTAATCCCTTTGGCGATGGCAAATCTAGTCAGCGTATCCTAGATATAGTTCATTCTTTTTTAAACGTCTCGCGCTGAACTAAAAACCAAAAAGTTTGATAAAAGTGTTGCTATACAAAACTTTTATCAAACTTTTTGTAATTGCTGTAATAAATGTTATGCAACTCTCTAGACGTAAGCTCCTAACGACCATTGGCGTGGCAGCAAGTACAGTATTCCTAAATAGCTGTGGATCTAAACCGTTGCCTAAACAGCCATTTCAGATTAATTCTGAAGTGAAAGTATCTGATATACCAGAAGTACAATCAGTTCGTCTTGGCATAATTCCATCGCTTGAAATCGCGCCAATTTTAGTTGCTAACAACAAAAAACTGTTTGCTAAATATGGCATGACTGATGTAGAAATAGTTCCATTTAAATCTTGGCAAGATATCTGCGATCGCACTGTCATAGGAACCGAATTAGGCACAAATGATGATGGCATTGATGGCGGACATTTCTATAGCCCTTTACCTGAGCTGATGAATGAAGGCTTAGTCAAACGTCATCCGCGCAAAACCGCTATGTATGTACTGATGCGACTGCATACTCATGGCGGATATATTGTTGTCTCTAAACGACTCAAGCCTTTTGGCATTCAGCTTAAACGCGCTACTTTTTCGCCTTGGCAAGATGTTGCTAAGTTCTTTGGTCAGCCAATGCATGGCGCGATCTCGGAACTAGGTAGTAATTACGATTTATGGCTTAGATATTGGCTGGATTCTATGGACGTAATTCCTAAACAGAGTATCGATATTCTGGAGATTCCATTTGATGAGATCATTCCACAGGTTAAACAGAATAAAGCCGATTTACTTTGTCTAGATAGCTGGAGAACGCTCAAATTAATTGAATCACGTCTGGCTGATCCTGCGATCGCTATTGGCGAAATCTGGCGCAATTATCCAGGGGAGATTCTTGCCATGCGGGCTGATTGGGTAGATAAATATCCGATCGCTACTCAAGCGCTGCTCCAAGCAATTATGGAAGCACAGATCTGGTGTGATGATCCTGCTAATGCTAAGGAGTTAGATACACTTTTAGCACTAAGTTTCACAAGCCGTAATCTCATATCTGAGCCAATCAAGATGTTTTCTCAGCTTTTCCAAAACAGTCCCAAACAAAGCATGAAAAGGCTAAAAATAGATAGTTTCAATTCCATTAATTCCATTAAATATTGGTCAAATGATGGTGTATCAGTTTCATACCCGTACAAAAGTCACGATCTTTGGTTTTTGAGAGAATATCATCGATGGAATCCTCTGCCTAATGATTTTGAGACTAAAGAAACCATTGATGCCGTAAATCGTGAAGATCTTTGGAAAAATGCGGCTAAAGCGATCGGAGTTCCTGATACCAATATCCCCATTTCAACTTCACGAGGAGTAGAAACTTTTTTTGATGGTTCAACTTACGCTCCAAAATAATCAAACCCAAACCAAGAGATTTTTTGAAAGT
>JANNDZ010000884.1:0-2164 GCA_031378395.1 Pseudanabaena sp. OTE_75_metabat_487_sub | reverse complement strand
AGCCGGATGAATCGAAATGATTCACGTCCGGTTTTGAAGACCAGCGGGGTTGGCGACAGCCTCGCTGAGTTTACTTAGAGCAGTACAGTAGAGCAACCTGAACCATTGAAGCTATTGTACCGCCAGCGCGATGCATTTTGTTTGCTAGATGAAAGGCGATCGCACCCACAAACCCAGCAACCCAACCCCACAACCGCAGCCCAAAAACTGCACCACTTCAACTCAGCAACAACACCAAAAATAGGCTGAATAGAAAACTAGACCCGCTGGCGGTCTAACGGGTCTGTTGAGCGGTTGCCGATAACTTTTGGCACAACACCGACCCGTCTCTGTCAATCCGCTCCAACAGAATTGTTATGCCGCCTTTTGACCGAACACATAAAAAATAGTGCCATCGTCCCAAATTCCCTGTTCAGTTTGCATTCCCTCTAACTCTGTATCAAACTCTACTCTAGCCTGTACTAATTGCTCAGAAGTAAGGGTCAATGAAGGATGCGGATGCTGTCCAGGTGCAGGAAAAGAGCCATTTCCTGCCCACATGCTCTTAGCTCTCTCTAAACTGATGTAGTCACCATCTGGTTCTAATTTAACATCAGTTACCGCAAAACCCGCTTGCTGGAGCAAATTATGACACTTCTCAACCGTTCCAGTTGGTTTGCTCAGTAATAGAGAAATGCCATACTTTTCAAGCACTCGCTGTGATACAACGCCTCCTACAAAAGCTGTATCTGCAAAAGCATGGAAGCCCAAGACCCCACCGGGTTTAAGAAATCGATGCCAAAGTCGTAACGCACTCAGCAAATCAGACATCCAAATAAACGCTGATGAACAGAAGATGTAATCAAAGAAATCGTCTGGAAAATCTAAATCTTCAGCATCTGCAACCTGAAACTCAATGTTACTCAAACCTAATACTTCAACTTTTCGTCTTGCCTGTTCGACCATTCCAGTTGCAATATCGATACCAATAACTTTCCCCTCAGAACCGACAATTTGAGCCGCTTCGATCGCAACCATTCCTGTTCCAGTTGCAATATCTAAAACCTGCTGTCCAGGGCGAAGGTGTGCATATTCAACGAGTCGGTGAGCAATTCGAGGATGCCAATCACCGTTATCATAATTGCCACTCCGATTACTATATAGATCAGCTACCTGTTGCTTATATTTATCCAGTTCTACTTGGCAACTCATGGCATCTCCCTGCATGGTCAACTTGATAGCAAATGCTAACAGATAACTTCCCAATGTCTTCCCACCAATGACTTGGCGGCATAACGGCTTCTGCATCACCGGACGGACTTGCACTGTAAGCATGAAGATAGCGTGACCCTCCGTTCCGGTGCATGCAGTAGTTAGACAACATGGTGAGCTAGATTTATGCGCTAACGTTTGAGGTGAGGCGTCATGCCTGTGGGTCGCCTCGACCGAAGGGTTAGGCGGCGTTTGGCCTATCTACCGAGTCATCGTCGGACGCGTTCCTGACACTAGTTCGCCACGGATGTTTGCAGTAAAAGTTTTTGTAGCCCAGTCAAAAGGATAGTCGCCCCGCACTATTGTCAACGTGCGCAAGCCAAGTTCCTCAGGTCGGGCTACTTCGACATCCTTGGCGATGACGAAGACCTTGTCACTCATATCCCGGGAAGCGTCAAACTTCTTAGGAAGTTCGACGATAGTCACTTCCAGTTTGTTAGGCCCTGACAGTCGAAGTTTAACCAACGCTTCACAGCCAACAGCACAGTGTGGTCCTCTATCAAGAGGACAGATGCCCAGTATTCCGGGGCAGCCCTGCTTGTGGGGGTTCCCCAGTTCAAATCGGCGACGCATTTCTGAACGGACGCTGACACCAGACTCATTGATAGACAGCTGAGTTAACTCTGTTGAACTCAATACTCCGCTGACGGTGCCTCCACCTGCTGGCACGGTAATGATGATGATTTCGTTGCTCTCAATCTTGTTATGGAATGGCGTGTGTCTGTTTGCGCTTGCTGGAGTTTTCATAGAATAGTCTAATTGCACTCCTGCCTTAAGAAGCCGTCTGTAAAGAAGCTTTAAGAACTACCAGCCCACTTACGTGTTCTTCCGGTTAGTTTTCTCAACATCAAGCGAATCGATGCCGCAAAAATCATCCCTTCATGATTCTCTGGGAGTCCTTCAAACACTCTAC
>JANNDZ010000756.1:0-6850 GCA_031378395.1 Pseudanabaena sp. OTE_75_metabat_487_sub | reverse complement strand
CCTGCTCCGGGCCAAACGGGCGAAGGAGCCTGGGTTTTGGGAATAATGATGTTAGATACTAACAAAGACACAACAAAATATGCCACGGCAACACCAATTACCTCAACCCACCAGCTCGAATTTTTAGGCTCTATCCCAAATCGAGATAGATTCCACTTGGAGCTATTAGATACTGCTTGGGTAGATGATTGATTAGTAGTCATTTCTTTTGGTGAAAAATAAAAGCAAAGGCTGCTCTATGCGCTGCCTTTGCTTCCTTCTAAATTCGCTCAGCAAGTTGTAGCCAACGCTCAGTGGATTGATCGATCGCCGTAGTTAACTCTGCTAGTCGATCAGAGAGCTTCTGCAATTCTGTGTGACCAGTGGGCGGATTGTGATAGAGCTTCTTCTCAGTCTGAGTCCTTTCTGCTTCCAGTTTGGGGATTTTTGCTTCTAGTTCCTCATACTCGCGTTTTTCTTTGTATGAGAGTTGCGAAAGTTTTTTGGTTTCAGCTTTGGGTTTAGCAGTTTCCGAAACAGTTGGAGCGATATTACTTGATTTCTGGTCTTTAGATGCTTTATTAGATAGCCCTTTTGCATTACTAGATTCTTTCTCAGCTTCGTCTTTTTTGTATTCCAAATAGATAGAATAATTCCCAGGGTACAAGCGAACTTCACCTTCTGGCTCAAAGGAAAATACCATTTCAACCGTGCGATCCAGAAAATAGCGATCGTGGGATACTACAATTACACAGCCATTAAAGTCTTCGAGATATTCTTCTAATACAGCGAGAGTCTGCACATCAAGATCATTAGTCGGCTCATCGAGGATCAAGACATTTGGAGCCGCCATCAAGACCTTGAGGAGAAATAAGCGCCGCTTTTCGCCACCAGAAAGCTTGTTGATAGGAGCATATTGGGTATTACCAGGGAAGAGGAATCGCTCTAACATTTGCGAAGCAGTAATGACGCTCCCATCCGAGGTCTTGACTAGTTCGGAGACATCTTTGAGGTAGTCAATCACGCGCTGATTGCCATGTTCAGCAAGATCGTCGGAATGTTGATCGAAATAGCCAAAATGGATGGTTGTGCCGATTTCTACAGTACCTGCATCAGGCTGTAACTGACCGATGATCATATTCATCAACGTGGATTTGCCAGCGCCATTGGAGCCAATAATACCAATGCGATCTTCGGGCGTGAAGTTATAGGAAAAATCTTTGATTAAGGTGCGATCGCCAAAGGATTTACAAATGCGATCGAGTTCGACCACCTTTTTGCCGATGCGTCTCCCTGCGGTGGTGATATCAACCTTGGCATTGGCTTGTTTAAATTCCATGGCTTGCAGATCATGAGCGCGATCAATCCGCGCTTTTTGCTTAGTACTACGCGCTTTTGGACCCTTTTTTAACCATTCCAATTCTCGTCGCAATAGTCCCGCATGTTTGCGTTGGGTACTCGCCACAGAGTCTTCTGCTTCGGCTTTTTTTTCTAAATAATAAGAATAGTTGCCCGAATAGGAATACAGATCGCCGCGATCAATTTCAATAATGCGATTAGTAACTCGATCTAGAAAATAGCGATCGTGGGTAATCAGCAATAATGCGCCCCGATAGCGATTGAGGTAGCTTTGTAACCATTCCACTGAGAGAGCATCAAGATGGTTGGTCGGCTCATCCATCAGCAGCACATCGGGCGCAGAGAGTAATGCTGAGGCGATCGCAATCCGTTTGCGATATCCACCCGAAAGACTGCCAATTTTTGCTTCGAGATCGTCAATCCCTAATTTAGTCAAGACAATTTTGGCGTTAGTCTCCAAATCCCAAGCACCTGTTTGATCCATGCGCTCAGATACTCGCGATAACTGCTCTAGTAAGCGATCTTGATCCCCATGTCCGTGGGTTAACTTATCTGAGATTTCTTCATATTCTTTGACTAGCGACATCTGTTCGCCACTATCGGCAAATACTTGTTCTAAGACCGTATTTTCTTCGTTTAATTCAGGTTGCTGCGGTAAATAGATAATTTTGGCACTGGAATTTACCCAAAGTTCGCCGCCATCGCTATGCTCTAGTCCTGCAATCATTTTGAGTAATGTGGATTTTCCCGACCCATTTGTGCCGATTAACCCTACTTTATCGCCTTCATCGAGGCTAAAACTAGCATCCTTGAGGATTTCTTTGATGCCAAAATCTTTGCGGAGCGATCGCAGTGTAAAAAGTGCCATGCCTGATCTATTTATGAGCTTATTATGAGCTGAGAATTTAACTTAGAAATCTTTTACAGTTTTTGACCGCAGAAAGTAATTCTTAAATGTTCTCTTACAGTCTAGTTTAGCCTTATTTCCTGCGACACCAGAAAAGAGCCAGTAAAATACATCCTGTCAGCAATCCGTATATCGCACCAACAACCAGTGTTAAAAAATATCCCAATTTGGTGATCAACAAACTTCCCACCATTACACCCATATACCAACTCGCCGTAGTCCCCACAATCCACCATCCTGATTGCTTAAAATACTGCTTAATTAGCATCCATTGCATAAATCCAGTTGAAAATCCCCGTAAGCAAGCATATATCACCAATAAATCAACTGCATCACCATAGGTAACAGACAACTGAAAACTTGCCCAAGAACTTAGCGAGCCACCCACAGCACCACCCACTAAAGTCGTCCATAGCCATCCGACACCCCGAATATATCGTCGGATCACTAGCCACTGAGATACTGCGATCGCGAGGCTCATCACAGCAAAGCTTAAAAACACCCCAAAATCACCTGTTATCCAATCTGAAACAAAGGCACTAATCCTGCCACCACCCGCGTAACTAATTGATGTGGCTGTAATCCACAAGGGCAGAAAGCTCCAGTGAAGTTTTTTGATGGCTATCTCTTTTAACCTAAACTTGTTTAACAAGGATTTGAGCCTGATATTTGAGCTTGATAAATGAGAAGACTATACTTTTTGCTGCCAGGAACTACAAATAAATTTGCTTGCGGTGGATTGTGGGCCGAGCTAAAAACCTTGGAATTAGTCAAACAAGTTTGTCCTGCGGAAGTCGTCACCTATCGTCAGCGCGAAAAAGATCATCTCTGGCTGGATGATTTATTGGATTCAGATGATACGTTTCGAGCTTTAGATGATGCAATTTTTGTGATGAGCTGGGGATTTGATGTTGTTAAACTTGCGCCAAAGTTAAAGCGTTTGAATGCGATTTATCATGCTCATAGCGCAGGTTATGGCTTT
This sequence comes from Pseudanabaena sp. OTE_75_metabat_487_sub, assembly GCA_031378395.1. Classification (GTDB taxonomy): domain Bacteria; phylum Cyanobacteriota; class Cyanobacteriia; order Pseudanabaenales; family Pseudanabaenaceae; genus Pseudanabaena. The sequence goes on along the minus strand of JANNDZ010000756.1, from coordinate 3,623 downwards.
AATTTACCAGCGAGCGTGCCGATTATTACAGTTAGTCGCAATACTCTCGGCTATTGGGGACAGCGATCGCCACATTCATTAATTTATTACTTACCAAACGAGATCTCCAGCAAGTTTCAAAATCAAGAGAATAGTCATTGGAGCGATCGCAATATTGATGTGCTAGTGCAAGCGCGAAAATCCTCTAGTTATTTGATGAACCAATTAATTCCTGCTTTGCAAAAGCAATGTCGAGTAGAAGTAATTGATCATTATGTTGAAAATCTGGAAGGATTATTCAATCGGGCGAAGGTCTATCTCTACGACTCAGCAGAATATTGGGCTGTGCAGAATGTAACTGAAGGATTTGGTTTGCAGCCAATGGAAGCTCTCGCCTGCGGTTGTCAAGTTTTTTCTAGTGTCAATCATGGCTTGTCTGATTATTTAGATCCTGCTTTTAACTGTTACAAGATTGCAGGATACTCACTAGAGTTCGATATGCATCGAATTCTTAGAGTGATTCAGACTAATCAAAAATTGTCTTTATCGCCAACAGTGTTAGATGAATATCGCGCCGAAAATATCATCAAGCGATTAGAAGTGATTTTGATCGAGCTAAATGAATTTTTTGATCACAAGCAGTTATATCAAAGCAATATTCCCGACTTAGATTATTGGCAAGTGATGAAACTGCGATCGCAAAGAATATGGACAAAGCTGCTCAAGCGTTTGAATCCATAAAAAATAGGGTTGCATAGCAACCCTATTTTTTATGAAACTAGTCCTGTCATCGGTGAACTGGCGCTCGCATATGCTTTTACAGGAATTCTTCCTGACAGATAGGCGGCGCGTCCTGCTTCGGTTGCCATGCCCATTGCTCGTCCCATTGCGACAGGATTATTCGCACAGGCGATCGCGGTATTTACCAACAAAGCTGATGCGCCCATTTCCATTGCTGCGGCTGCTTCGCTAGGTACACCAATACCTGCATCGACCACGACTGGAATTTTGGATTCTTCGATAATGATCGCAATATTTGCAGCATTATTAATACCCTGCCCTGAACCAATGGGCGAACCGAGAGGCATCACCGTAACACAACCAATTTCTTCGAGAGTTTTCGCCAAGCGGGGATCGGCGTTGATATAGGGTAAAACGGCAAAACCTTCTTTAACTAACTGTTCCGCAGCTTTACAAGTACCAAGGGGATCAGGGAGTAAATATTTGAGATCGGGGATTACTTCAAGCTTGACAAAATTATTATCTTCCTGACCCAAAATCTTTGCCATCTCGCGCCCCAGTCTTGCTACGCGCACAGCTTCCTCAGCAGTCTGACAGCCAGCAGTGTTTGGCAATAGCCAATATTTGCTCCAATCGATCGCTTCAGCAAGTCCTTCGTGTCCTGCCGCATTAGTTTGCACACGGCGCACCGCCACAGTCACAATCTCGCAGCCACTAGCAATGATCGCCTGACGCATTACCTCGAAGTTGGCATATTTTCCTGAGCCAGTCATTAAACGCGATCGGAACTTACGCCCTGCAATTTCGAGCAGATCGCCTGATGGTTCAGTAATATCAGGAATTTGGCTATTTATCGTAAAAATTGGGTTGAAAGAAGGTGAAGAGGCGATCATATCAAGGGATTAAAAGGTTATTTGCAGATCTCTAGGATTAAATGTGCGTTAGCGCATTTAACCCTATGCTAATCAATTTCAAGGATATACATTAGTTTGCGGTTTGAAGGCGCAATTTTTTATTAAGATACTTAGGATACTTAAGTGTCTTCTGTGATATTCCAAATTTTCCATAGTATTCAATAGCAAGTAGCAATTTAGTTTCATGGCTAACCTCAAATCCATCCGCGATCGCATCGGCACTGTTAAGAATACTCGCAAGATAACTGAAGCAATGCGTCTCGTCGCAGCCGCAAAGGTCAGACGCGCTCAGCAGCAAGTTCTTGCCACTCGTCCTTTTGCCGATCGCCTCGCTCAAGTCCTATATCGTCTCCAGCAGCGCATCTCTTTCGAGGATGTCAATCTGCCCTTACTCGAGCAGCGCCCTGTCAAAACTGTCGGTCTTCTGGTGATTTCAGGCGATCGCGGTCTTTGTGGTGGCTATAATTCAACCATTATCCGCCGCGCTGAAGCCCGTGCTAAAGAACTAAAAGAACAAGGTATTAATTACACCTTTATCTTGGTTGGTCGTAAGGCGGCGCAATACTTTGCCCGACGTGAGCAACCGATCGCTGCTAAGTTCGTTAGCTTAAATCAAATTCCTAATGCTGCTGAAGCAAATGCGATCGGCGATGAAATTACGTCAGCATTTCTGGGCGGTGTGATTGATCGCCTTGAGTTGATCTACACCCGCTTTGTATCTCTGATTAGCTCTCGCCCTGTGCTCCAAACTCTCTTGCCCCTTGAGCCTCAAGGACTAGAGCCTCAAGATGATGAAATTTTCCGCCTAATTACTCGTGGTGGTAAATTCCAAGTCGAGCGCGAAAAAAGAGAAATCACTGTCAAGGAATTGCCTAAAGAATTGCTCTTTGAACAAAATCCTGAACAAATCCTTGATGCTTTGTTGCCTCTGTATCTGAGCAATCAAATCCTCCGTGCTTTGCAAGAATCTGTCGCGAGCGAACTTGCCGCACGGATGACCGCAATGAACAATGCTACTGAAAATGCAGGCGACCTGATTAAGTCCCTGACTTTGCAGTACAACAAGGCACGTCAAGCCGCGATTACTCAAGAAATTTTAGAAGTAGTTGGTGGCGCAGCCGCTCTAACTTAAACAAAAAAGGTGGCGCTAAGCGCCGCCTTTTTTATTCTGAGGAAATTAACATGGCTTACAGTGACTTCAATCTGTCTCGTGTTCGAGAGACTTTTGGGCTAGTTGTTGAAGAGCCAAAAAGTCTTTTTCTCGATATTTCGCCAACTACGGCTAGTGAGTATTTAATTACTACGCTGGACGAAAATCTTGCACTAGCTACCGCAATCAATACCGAAAAAGCACGATCAGAAATGGTGATTGCACCTGTTCTACTGGAAGTACGTCGTCAGCTCAATTATGAAATTGGCTTTTTCTCTGGTACAGAATTTAACATCGATCCGACACAAGGCTTGACAGGTTACTGCGACTATATTCTCAGTGCGATTAAGGACTCCTATGAAGTGCGATCGCCTGTCTTGATGTTGGTCGAAGCAAAAAATGAAAATATCAAATCGGGTTTGGGGCAATGCGCGGCGGAGATGATCGCTGCACAAATAGTAAATACGAAAGTTAGTTTAGCTAATCAACCCGTTTATGGCTGTGTGACGACAGGTACAGATTGGAAATTTATGCAGCTATGCGATCGCACTCTGAAAATCGACCAGCGCGATTATTTCATTAATGAAGTATCAACAATTTTGAGTATTCTCTTACTACCATTCCAATAAAAGAAGACGGGCAAAGCCCGTCTTCTTTTATTTATGAGATAGCCCGATCGCTTGTTGAATATTATCTAAGCCATTCGCTTCTAACTTGGCAACCAATCCTTTCAATATATTTTTGACGATCATTGGGCCCTCATAGATTAAGCCCGTATAAACCTGAACGATCGCAGCACCAGCCGTAATCTTTTGCCAAGCATCTTCCGCCGTAAAAAT
>JANNDZ010000382.1:0-3636 GCA_031378395.1 Pseudanabaena sp. OTE_75_metabat_487_sub | reverse complement strand
CTTTATTACGGTGAGATCAAAGTCCTAAAAGCTACAGGTGAGTATCATGCAATCCCTCGTACCAGCCCTCGAAAAACAGGCTAAAACTTGGCAATTTATCGAACTTTGGGTTGATCCCATCCCTTTTCCACCTAAAATTTTGATGCTTGTCGGCGATCATGATGGTAGATGTAATATTTTTAATCCTGCATCAGATTACAAACTAGTAGTTTCTCATTCAAACTATCAAGCAGCCCAAGAGTGGTTTCTTGAAGATGATTATGAACGTGTCAAGGGTAAGCTTTTGGCTGAAGAAATTATGTGAGGCTAAGCGATCGCCTTCATATTGATTTTTATAGAGCGTATTTCCCTAAAATAGATCAAAGTTGCTTTGCGGAGTGAAAACAATGACCGCTTATACAGTCAATCTCGATCCGATTGTGAAACTAACTAGAGAGCAGTTTTATGAACTATGCGCGGCAAATCCTGAACTGAAACTAGAACGTAATGCAAACGGAGATCTTGTAGTTATGTCCCCAACTGGAGGAGAAACGGGTGCTTGGAATTCGGAAATTATAATTGATTTAGGAATCTGGAACCGTCAAACTGCTACAGGGAAAACTTTTGACTCATCAACTGGGTTCTCACTTCCTAGAGGTGCTGATCGCTCTCCCGATGCAGCATGGATACCAATTGAAAAATGGAATAATCTCACTCCTGCACAACGTAAGAAGTTTTTACCGCTATGTCCAGACTTTGCGATCAAGCTTTTATCGCCAACAGATTCATGGATAAAGGGTTTAGCGAAGATACAGGAATATCAAGATAATGGTTGCCGTTTGGGTTGGCTAATCGATCCTGAAAGCAAGCGTGTGGCAATTTTTCGTTTAGGTCAACCAATAGAGATTCTCGAAGCGCCAGCAAGTTTGTCTGGGGAAGATGTTCTATTAGGATTTGTGCTGAATTTAGAAAATATCTGGTCATCTTTGTAAAGCTATAGGCAATGATTATCAAATTCTTATACCATCCTCATAAACTATGTCTGAAAATCAATCTATAGAAAACTATCCATCATCATTAGAGATCAAAAAATTAGAGATCAAAAAAATTGTTGATTTAATTAGAAAACTACTACAACTAGTACGGAATTCACATCATATAAAATATCCTTGGGATAACCGAAGAATGAATATGATGATATTTGAGATGGTCTCATTAGTTGGTTATCAAATAGAACAGATTGAAGGAGTTCTTTGTATTGCAGAAAACAACTTATACCTCTATCCATCTGCTTTTGTAATTTCTAGGACAGTACTAGAAATTAATATTTTAATTGAATGGATGCTTAACCCCGAAGAAGAATTCAAGAGAATTATACGCTACATCCGATATTTAAAAACGCAGTTATACAAAATCAATCATTACGAAGAATGGATGTTAGCCTCAGATATCACTGAGCTTGACAAGAACGAAATTACTGCGAACAAGCAACACATAGAAAGAGATATAGATGAAATGACTTTAGCAGCTAAAGATTATAAAATTTCTCTTGACTTACTATCTAATATTAAGAATATACCTGATTTGCAAGATATGATAAAAGAAAATCATCAAGACGAAAAACAAGCTGAAATAAAAATGGTTTACTATGTATTATCGAAATTTTCTCATGGTATGCGACAGTCAATTTATAGATATCATGATCCAAATTTTGAAAATCATGATCCAATTTCTGATTGGAATTACCCACTCTATATCTGCTATAGCTCAATTATTGCTAGCTCTCAAATACTAATACATAGGTTTAGTAATGGTTTAGATAAGTTTAATAGTGAGATTGCTCCTATTTTGTTTGAAATTAGTAATGTAATGAGTAAAGTATTTATCGAAACCTGAGCTAATCCATATAACAAGGTTATACATAAAAATAGAGAGATAAGAAATGATTGAACTAACTCTTGAGCAGAGACAAGCTGTGAGCAAACAAGGCGAAAAGCCTCCCCGTGCTATAGATCCAGATACAGATACAACCTATGTACTGATTCCAGAAGCCGTATATGCAAGATTTAAAGCACTTTTGATAGAAGAACAAAATAGCCAGTTTCTTGATGAGATGTATCTTCCCACGATGGAAGTGTTCGATAGAGAGGGCTGGGATGATCCAGCAATGGATATTTATAACGATCTCGATCCTCGGAGACAGGAATGAATATTCAACGAGGTGACGTTGTGTTGGTGGACTATCCCTATACCTCTGGCATCGGAACTAAAGTTCGTCCTGTCCTTGTGATTCAAAATGATCGAGATAACCAACGCCTCAAAAATACAATCGTGGCTCAAATCACGAGTATGACGCAGCGATCCTTAGAACCAACGCAATTATTGATCGAGATGGCAACCCAAGAAGGGCAAGAATCTGGTTTGAGACAAGATTCTGTTGTTAACAATGTCAATCTACTGACACTGGACAAAGAAAAAATCCTGCGTAAATTGGGGCGGTTACCTGATTCTGGTATGAAAAAAGTTAATAACTGTCTAAAGGCTGCATTGGATTTACCGTAGCGCCGATTCAATACCGATTAATTGCTGTTGGTTTAATATTAGGTCAGTGCTTCATCAAATTAGTTCACAGTTTTCTCATTTTGGATTTTGACGAGCATGACAGCAAATTTGTGGGATGTAGTACGTTACTTTAAACGCTATCGGACAAAGTCAATCTGGAGCATTGCAGGGTCTAGCGCATTTGAAATTATCGATCTGACTGTTCCCTACACGGTCGGACAGATCCTAAATGTACTATCAGGGCGATCGCTTGATCGCGAAATTAATGACTTGGTTGTTGGCGCATTGGGTCTATTTGGTCAACCTGTGACTCAGACAACATCATTAATCGCTCTATCGGGGTTGATTTTTGTTGTCACAGTCATCCGTGCGCCGATACAAGTCTGGTTTGCCAATAACTTTCATTGGGAAATCGCTCTCAAAACTCGTCGTGACCAAACCCAAAAGGCGATCGCTAAAATCTTGACTTTGCCGATCGAGTTTTATGATGAGCATAACGCGGGGCGGATTGCAGGGCGGGTGGCGCGAGGCTTAGCCAATCACATGTGGTCATATCCCGAAATCGCAGGGCAATTGATTCCTAAAGTTGTGCGAATCCTCGGCATTTTTGTAATTATCTGCGCGATCGCATGGTGGATTTCGGCTTTCTTTTTAGTGTCATTTATAGTGGTGCTATTAGGAAGTTTACAGAAGCTCAAGGATCTTACCAAGATTGAAGAAACCCTTGATGTCTATCAAGAAAATACAGAAAGTCGTACTTCAGAAATTATTACCAATATCAAGACAGTCAAGGCTTTTGCGAACGAAGCCAAGGAATATAAACGCCAAAGCGATCGCCTTGAGCGCGAAGCAAAAGTATCGCTCTGGGGAATTCACATTGGCTATGTGAAGCTGGGCATGGTGCGCGACACTGTTCTAGAATCCTGTCAATTTGTCGTGTTTGGGGCAGCGCTATTTGCTACCTTCGGTGGAAAGATGTCGATTTGACATTTTTTTTCGATTTACACTTTGGCTTTTATGGCTTATTCTGATATCTAACCATTTTGTTTACTTGCTGATGTGTTTGCCCGTCGCTATTCTTCGATGATGCGCTTT
>JANNDZ010000729.1:0-11616 GCA_031378395.1 Pseudanabaena sp. OTE_75_metabat_487_sub | reverse complement strand
CGAGAAGCTAATCTCTCGAAATCTGCTTGGGTACTTGATAGCATTCTGCTACGGCTATCAGGGTTGCGATCACCACTTAAATTCGGGACGAGGTTACGGGCTTGCAACGCCATGTGTAACTGTAAATGTGCGACGTAGTCGCTCAGATCACCTTGAATATCAATTTGTTTGAACGCTACAGATTTAATGCTAGTCACCGCGTTACCTCTCATTTAGTTATGTGAATGTAAACTAGATATGATTTTTTAAAGACTAACCTCTCGTTTGATTGAGATTAGATAAGTTATTTCTATAACTTTTGATATAGAACTTATCATACAGCTGTTCTCAGCGGATATGTCTAGATACGAAGCGTAATCTTTTGATGCAATACTTAACAATCATTAAGCCCTGATTTGAAATCCCCAGAGGTTGCGACTGTACTGTATTGTAGTATTGGCAAGTCTTATACAGCGGTTATTAATAGTTTGCTTATGCTACTTTTTGATAAAATATTCAAATATTTTTGTTAAGATTTTCGCTATTTTCTTTATTTAATTTCATTTAATCCCTTTAATCATGCTTAAACGCGCCGTTTCTACCCTGCTTGTTGTATTTGCCCTATTTCTTACCAGTTGCGCGAGTACTCCTACAAGTGGTCTCGTGCCATTTTCAGATACTAAAGATGGCTATCGATTTTTATATCCCAACGGCTGGACAGAGACAAAAGGTAATTCGGCGATCGATATTTTGTTTCACGACATTATTGAACCTTCGGAAAATGTATCTGTTGTTATTAGCAAGCTAGAAACAGTAAAAGCTCTTGAAGAAATTGGCGAACCCGAAGCGATCGGATTGCGTTTACAGCAACGTGTCGTTGCTCCCGAAGGTTCTGGTCGTCAAGCCAAGTTGATTAGTGCGACTCAGAGAGAATCAGGCGATCGCAACTACTACATCTTTGAATATGCAGTTCAGCGTCTGCAAGGCGAACCTCGCCATGACCTCGTAACGGTATCTACCAATCGTGGTAACCTTTACACCCTCAGCATTTCTAGCTCTGAGAAACGTTGGAATAAAGTCAAAAATTTGTTTGCTAGAGTTGCCAATTCTTTCAGTATTGGCGAATAACAAGTAAACATCTTTGTAAGCCTGCTATATCAATATGCTTCAAATTCTCGTCATTGATGATGATCCTACGATCAGAATGACTCTTCAGAGATTTCTGAAGAGTCAAGGCTATGATGCGATTGTCGCTAAGGATGGAGAAGAAGGATTGGCTAAGGCTAAAGAAATCCATCCATCTTTAATTATTTGCGACTGGATGATGCCCATCATTGATGGATTGGAGGTATGTCGCCAGATTAAGAGCAACCCAGATTTAGCCAATATCTACCTTATTTTATTAACCGCACGTGACCAAGAGGGTGACTTAGTGCGCGGTTTGGAAATGGGAGCAGATGACTTTTTGGGTAAGCCACCACGGATTAATGAGTTACGAGCAAGGGTAAGAGCAGGGTTAAGACTGTATCAGGCAACTGAGGAAATTCAAAGACAAAAACGATTAATTGAGCAAGAGTTAGCCCAAGCTTCGCAATATGTGCGATCGCTTTTACCTGAGCCTCTTGAAGGCGAAGTTTCGATCCAATCCAGCTTTTTGCCATCAACACAGCTTGGTGGAGATAGTTTTGACTATTTTTGGCTAGATGATGATCACTTAGCTCTTTACTTACTAGATGTGTCTGGGCATGGAGTTGGCTCAGCATTGTTATCTGTATCTGTTTTAAACCTCATGCGTACTCGCAGTTTAAAACGTAGTAAAACATCTCAAGACACGACCAATTTTTATAAACCCAGCGAAGTATTAGGCGATCTCAACAATACTTTTCAGATGTCGGTGCATAATGAAATGTACTTTACAATCTGGTACGGAGTTTATAACAAGCAAACCCATAAGCTAGTTTATTCAACTGGAGGGCATCCACCTGCTGTTCTAATTTCCAATGAAGAAATCCCTAAAATCAAGTTACTCAAAACTGCTGGTCTGCCAATTGGGATGATGCCTGATATTAATTATCAAGAGCAAGTTTGTGCGATTGATACTAGTAGCAGGCTATATCTATTTAGTGATGGGGTTTACGAGATCCCCCAAGAGAATGACAATATTTGGGGTTTTAACGCTCTGATTGATACATTTATTAGAACTTCTAATGATCGCAGTTCACGAATTGAGCATATATTAAGTTGTGTCAAAGCCGCAGCAAATAACCGTCCCTTTGAAGATGATTTATCTCTATTAGAAATTGAATTTCATATGTAAAAAATAGAGAGCGACGCAAAGTGTCGCTCTCTATTTTTTTATAGCACTGTTCGATCAAGACCTCCACAACAAGGGTCGCAAGGCAAAGCCGAACCATGGTTTTATATTCTTATTTGTGGCTGGTTTGAAAGCACATTGCCGTAAAGTCAATTCAAGGTTGCATTAAATTCGTCAACTGTCGGGTAGATTTTAAAAATCTTGGTCATGCTAGTAAGTTCAAATAGCATTTGAACTTGATCGTTAGCCCCACAAATTACCATATCTCCACTACTATTACGGATTGCCTTGAGAGCTGAGACTAATGCCCCTAAACCAGAACTATCCATAAAAGTAATCTCTTGAAGATCAACTAATAAATATTTGGGAGGGCTTGGGACTGAGGCAATGTCATTAACTTGGCGACGAAAATCAGCCGCAGTTGTAACATCTAACCTTCCTGAAGGCTGGATAATTTTTACTTGATTACTCATGAATTTTTTCTTGGCTTAACGATTTAGTTTAATAATTACAGGAATGCTGATTAGTTATCAAGTTTTAAGTGGGTGCTCTAACATAAGCATAAATCTTTATCGATTATTTTTGCTCTTATTTGGGCTTTAATGAAATCTTGTCACTATTAAGTAAGTAAATGCAATTAAATATAAAATCCCAGAACTTGTTGCGCCCACGCAGCGGGGGCAACAAGTTCTGAATCTGAATTTTAATTGTGTTGAGGTACTTAAACAATTGTTTTAATTTATAAATTCCCTAAATCTATGGCTGGTTTACCTGATTTACAAGCGATTGAGGATGCACTAGCACCGATTATCGATCCCGATCGCCAAGAAAGTATTATCGAGCTGGATATGGTGCGTGATATCGCCATTAAGTCCAATGGGGTGATCAGTTTCACATTATTACTAAATGATCCAAATAGTCCTAACCGCGATCCTTTAATCCAAGCATGTAAAACCGCTATTAAGGCGATCGCTTCCGTCAGTGATGTTTGGGTAAAGGTAATCGCCAATAGTCCTGCGATCGCTACACCTACCGCACCCACAAGTTTATTAAAAGGTATTGAAGGCGTTAAATACGTCCTTGCAATTTCCAGTGGTAAGGGCGGCGTGGGCAAAACTTCGGTCGCAGTAAATGTCGCTGTTGCTCTTGCGGATATGGGCGCAAAGGTTGGCATTCTTGATGCAGATATCTATGGACCAAATGTACCTGTGATGTTGGGTATGGAGTCAGCACAAGTAAAGGTGGTCAAGGCTGAAAATGGTGCTGATGTGGTCGAGCCAGCCTTTAACTATGGTGTAAAAATGATCTCCATGGCATTTTTAATTGCCAAAGATCAGCCTGTGGTTTGGCGTGGTCCTATGCTGAATGGTGTAATTCGTCAGTTTTTGTATCAAGCAAACTGGGGCGAACTTGATTATTTGATTGTGGATATGCCTCCAGGAACAGGTGATGCTCAGTTGACGCTCACACAGTCTGTGCCATTGGCAGGGGCTGTGATTGTAACGACACCACAAACAGTTTCGCTTTTAGATTCACGCAAGGGTTTGAAGATGTTCCAGAATATGGGTATTCCTGTTTTGGGCATTGTCGAAAATATGAGCTATTTCATTCCGCCCGATATGCCCGATAAGCAATACGACATTTTTGGCTCTGGCGGCGGGAAGAAAACATCTGATGAGCTTGGTGTGGATTTGCTTGGTTGTGTACCTCTAGAAATCAGTCTGCGCGAAGGTGGCGATCGCGGTGTGCCAATTGTGTTAGGTCATCCAGAGTCTGCTTCGGCTAAGGCTTTACGAGAAATTGCTAAAGCGATCGCGACTAAAGTCCAAGAACAAGACAACTAAAATTTAGTTCGGGGTAATTTCAGATTAGATGTTGAATTTTTTGAGATTCCCCGAACTCATCTTATTTGAGAATTGCGATCGCATCTGCTCCAGAGAGTCGTTTAAGCTTTGACATATTCGGGTTGTAACTCAAAGTTGACAAAAATTGATGGGTTGGCGACTAAACCGAAGTCTTCAGGATTTTCATCTTCTAGGTGTAATCCAACTGCTTCGATAAGATTTTCGACAACTTCATCTAAGGTGTTTCCCTGTGTGACCACTGATATTTCCAAGCATTCGGCAACATACCCGCCATCTCAGTTTGACCGAATAAATGACTTAATATTTTGCTGAAGTTTAATGTGGCTTTTCATCTATGTGTCGCAAATGATTAACGCAATGTTTCCATTCTCCCTATGTTAGCGCGATCGCTATTTGGTTGTGACATGAAGCTGCGATCGCATAAAGATATAGCGGTTTTCAGTTGATTCCGTGCAGCCCAAACCTGAATTTTGTATATATTTCAGACTGCCATTTTTGCTTGTACTCATATGAAAACCGCTATACGATCGCAGCTTCATGTCAACAAATAAATTTGTTTCCAAAGGGATAGAATGCAACTGTTCCAGCAAAATGAACGCTTTAATTATGCATCTCCATAAATTCATGCTCTATCTATCAATGGGGCTACTATTATCACTTTATTGTTACTGTCTTTTTCTTGCTTTTGATAGTGATAATTTTGACTTTTGGGTATTAGCAGGAATAGTTTCAACGGTTTTGGCTGGAGCCTTATTTTATACTTATCGATTTAAAAAATGGCGATTTGGTTCATTTTTTTTGACCGTGATAGTTCTGCTTAGTTTTAGCTTGTTTTCTCCAGTTAGACCTTTTCTAAGTTTTTTTTTCTCTCTCAATACAGGACTGGCACTGTCTCAAGTCAGAACTTCGCTGAATCATAATTTCTCGGCAAAGTCTGGGTTCGCTTTACCACGTGAAGATTCGTTGCGTTTAAGTGAGCAGGAACAGGATTCTGGCATTTCCAAATTTCTGTATGTTGTTGATCCTCTTGATGGGATTGCTAACAGCGATACGGTGGTTATTGAATTTGATCGCGAGAATAGACTTGTTGCTGCTCGTTATTCATCACTAATAATCCCAAGTATCTAAGCGATCGCATGTTGTGATTTTGGATAGAGAAATATGTGATCGCATAAACAATTTGGCAAAAATGCTAAAGTGAAAAGACCGATTGGGCTAAGTTGACCTATGGCAATTACAACCGAACGACCAATACAACAACAGCAGCTACTCAGCTTTGACGAATTTGTGGCACGTCATGGCGGCGACAACCGCTACGAACTTATTGATGGAGAGGTATTTGACTTGGAACCAACAGGCTACCATGAAGAAGTTGCAGCCTACATCACCAAAAAAGTTTGTGTCCAAATTGACGTAGAAGGATTACCTTGGTTCGTACTTCAGCGAGGACTATTACGCCCTTCTAACACTGGCATGACAGCATTTCGACCTGATGTTATGGTGATTGATCGCAATGAACTTACCAGAGAAATACTTTGGGCTGACCAATCAATTCTGACACTCGGTAGTTCGATTAAATTTGTTGCCGAAGTTGTTAGTAGCAACTGGCAAAATGATTATGCTCGTAAAGTCGAAGACTACGCGATTTTGGGTATTCCCGAATATTGGATTGCCGACTATGCAGGTAATGGTGGTACGCGCCACATTGGGAAACCTAAACAACCCACCCTTTCTATTTGCACGCTAGTAAATGGAGAGTATGAAATTCAGCAGCTTCGGGGGAATCAGAACATCGTTTCTCTAACCTTCCCAAATTTAAAGCTAACGGCTGAAAAAGTCTTGAGTGTTTAGAAACAACATGAGGGATAACAAATGCGATCGCCTGTTTCAATTTTGGATAGAGAAATATGCGATCGCTTTAACAATTTGGCGGAAATGCTAGAGTAATGTCTTACTTTCAATAAATGTAAAACATTACAAAGCTTTGTTTTTGATTGATCAAATAAATTTGATTTTCTTTGCTGCATGGAAACACATTTTTAGCAGTATTAGCCCTCCTTGAATATGACTGATATTGGATTTACCATAGGTGCGGGGGAAATAGCGAACAGGAATATCCATAATCTTTAAGCCTAACTTAGCAGCCCCAAAGAGTAGATCAAAGTCTCCAAAAGGATCAAAATCTCCAAAAAAATCTCGATTTGCTGTCAACTTTTGGTAGTTTTGCCGCGAGATTGCTTTTGTTCCGCATAGTGAGTCTTTTATTTGAATATTAAGTAAATAAGATAGTAAAAAGGCAAAGATGCGATTAGCAATGCGATTGAGCCAAGGCATAGAGGCTTTGCTAAGTGGATAAATCAGACGACAGCCATTGGCAAATTCGCAAACTCCTGATGCGATCGCCTCAAAGAAATAGACCAAATCTCTAGGTTGCACAGTTAAATCTGCATCTAAAATTATCAATACATCACCTGTAGCACTCTCAAATCCCTGCCATACGGCATCCTTCTTGCCCTGCCCCGATTGTCGATACGCCTTAATATTAAAGAGATCGCTATATTTTTGCTGAACCCGCAAAATCTCCTCCCAAGTTCCATCTATTGAACCTCCTTCGACAAAAATAATTTCTGTATTGACTCCAAGCCAAGGCATATCGGCAATACAAGATTCAATATTTCCAGCTTCATTACGCGCAGGAATGATTACAGAGCAATGGAGAGTAGTGGAAGTATGGATGATCGGACGCGCAATAATATATTCATTCAAACAGAATTGATTCAATAAAGGTAATGGAGCCAGCACATGATTAAAAAACCATGCTAACAATGGAACCTGTTTTGGGAATAGTAAGCGTTTACTATGATAGACAACCTCAAATTGGCTAAGAGATAAGAGATTTTCAACATCACCATAGCTAAGCCAGTTGAGTTGCGGTAGAGGCATCCTTTGCCCAATTAAAGAAGCCAATTTGAGAATGATTTCCCAACTAGGGTTATGAAAGGTTAAAATTAGGCGGGTTGATGGTTGAGATAATTTGTGTAGGTTGTTTAAAGCTTGGGGGATATCTGTAATATAGCTAATAGTATTAGCAAGCAAAATATAGTCGAATATCTCTGACGAACAAAAAGATTCTACATCCGAGAATATAAAATCTAATTGAGGAAAGTGAATTTTAGCTTGTTCTACTGCATGTGGATTTTGTTCAATTCCTAAGCCATAGCTTGGTTGCAAAGAATTCAGTAAATATCCAAGATTAGAGCCAACTTCTAAGATTTTTGTATCTTCCTGAATAAAAGTTTTATAAAATCTTTCGATATCCCGATAATAATAAATATTAAGATCGCGCCATTTCTGTAAATTATTGCGAGAAGAACCATTCATGAATCAACAGGCTCCCACAATCACAAAGATTTCTGAGGCTGATACTTCCAAAATATTTATATTCAAAGATATTGGGATCATCTTAATTGCAGTAATATCACAATGTTGGTGGACGAGTATTTTTGTTTCTACAAAAGTAGGACTATTGAATCTTTTGCCAACCTTAATTTTTATAGGACTATGGTACTGGTTTACTAAATCATCACTTAGTATTCAATATTCTAGATGGTATTTTCTATTAAGTTTTTTAATAACCTTAAGATTGCCAGTTACGATCGCACCTCAATTAGAGTTTCTGAATTGGATTCTCTATCTCAGTATAATTGGCTTGATTGGATATAAATTTTTTGAATATTTTCAGCAGCGTAAGCAATTAATCGTTTTAAGTTTAGCCATTATCATTATTCTTTTTAATTCTTTTACGCACTTATTCCTAGATTCCCCCTTCACGTATTCTTTTCGACTTGTTAACCCGCAGCCTTCTAACTATATAGCAGGAAAAGATAATAATCTTACTTGGGAATGTTCTTATGAAGATTCTGATTTTCCTGTGCATTGTGATATGCGTCATTTTATTCCATCTGAAAAGATATTTACCGAGACAAATTATGATGCTAGCTTTTCTGTCTTTTTAAATCGTTTCTTTTATGGCTACATCAATTCATTGGTGGGTATGCCAGGGCATCGTTGGTTTATGAGTATTAGCCTCAATATTTTCCTTTGGATAAGCTCATGTATAGCGATATATCGAATTGGAGAAATAGCAAATCTCAATGAAAGAATGCGAAATATCGCTATTCTATGCTGTGCATCAAGTTGGGGATTTGTGCATTTTGTTGCCCAGCCTTCACCACATATGACAGCTTTTGCTTTCGCCTCGATTATATTGTGGGCAACCCTCGAATTAACCCACGATGAATTTCTTAATGATCCATTGCTAATACTACTAATTGTATCTGGTTCATTAGTTTATGATATTTACCCATTAATTCTAATCAGTTCAATTTTATTGTTTATCTATAAACGTCCATTGCTTGGTGTTTTAATTCCGTTGTTATCGATCGCATTAAACGTATTTTGGAAATATATTTCGCTTCAACAAATACTAGGTACGTTAGGAAATATTCAAAGTCTTAGTAGTCCATCTACCAATCTTACTTATAGTTTTCAAAATTGGACTAAGGCAATTTTAAGTTTAGATATTGGGCGAATTTGGCAGTTTTTATCCAATGGATTTATGTCTTACCTATATGGTGGCATGATTTTTGGAGCAATCGCTTCTATAGGCTTATTGATTTATCTTGCAATTCTGAAAAAAGATGTTGAAAATCCTGACGAGTATCGATTGCTCTTCACGATTTTGGCTTGCTTTTGTACGGTGATGTTAATTGCTATGTTTTTTGTTGCAGCTCAGTCAGAAATTTGGAGTCCAACTAAGTTTTTGCCCCGATTTGCTTTTTATATTTATCCAGCTAATACTCTAGCGATCGCATTTTTGGCTGGCAAGTTTCTAAATCGTGGAGGCTATTTCGCGCCAATTTTAACTTTTATAGTTGCGAATTCAACCATTATCAAACTTGCTTCGATGTCTGCATTTTTTGAATATGGTTTAGTTGGACTGTATTGGCAGTAGCTAAACCCAAAAGATGAGAGGTGGCACTTTACACAGCCTCTCATCTTTTGGGTTTTACAGCGTCTTGCGCTGATTTCAAACATAGTGAAATTTTTAAAAGTGCCGCACAGCGGCACTTTTAAAAATTTCACTGCTATGCAAAGTGATGTATTTCCAAGTTATAGCAGTTCGACTGGTTTAGTTGTGGCATATATGATTGCCCTGATCGCAAAGCCGATCGCTAAACTACTAATGGTCACGCCACCAAATAATTGCCAAATCATTTTTTGAGGTAGATCGATATAGGCGAATTGCCTACCAATGAGGGTAATCGCGGCGGCGATCGCACCGATGGCTGTGCTGGTTAACCAACTTGATGGAGTCTGTAAAATTAGCAGTGACATCTGCACCATAAATCCGATCGTGATCACTGTGGCGATAATTTCTAGGATAGATAGCTTTTTTTCTGGTGCTGGATCGTAACGAACATCTTGAAAGCCGATCAAATACAGTCCTAGGCAGACACCCGGAGTAATCAAACTGTAGGTAAGATCAGAGGTCTGCCAATAGACCGTAATCACCGACGCGATCGCTGCCAACAAACCTCCGACACTCAGAGGAATGGCAAATGTGCCCGCTACCGCAAGCAAAAATAAAAGAACTAAGCCTAGATAGTCACCAAAACGAAATAAAGTGCTTAACTGGGAGCCTACCCATCCATAGGCGATCGCGATCGCGGTTAGAGAAATTAGCAATCGATACCCAATCTCAAGTCTGCCGATTTTGAGCGCCATAAGATGCCACCAGTTTTTTAGTCGCTGCGAATGTAAAAAATGCGAAGTTAACGCGATATCAAGAAGTATACCAATCGTTAGCCAGTCTTATAGCAATCCACAAAAGTGTGACGACACTTTTGTGAATTAAAGACCAAATCCAACAAGGGTTCTAGAACCACAAAAGAGCTACGCCATTTTGTGCTTTGTTATTCAGAGACTTGCTTGGAGGGAGAATACCCAAAATTGTTCTGGCGGATAAAGCCCACTGCAACAATTTTGGGGTTGGGCAAGCTAAAGCGTTAGGTATTCTTGAAGTTGCGATCGCAAAGATTTATAACTTACATCTTCAGCATCTAAGATTGATTCAATCGTTAGACCTAGCGATCGCTGATTGGGAACTGATACCTTCAGTCCTGATGATTGCCAAAGTACCCAGCGGCTCCCAAAGGGCAAGTAGGCAATGCTATCGTTGCGATGGGATAGCCATAACACAGGAATATCTGGCAAATCCTTGAGGATATCTGCGGGAATTTCGGAAATATTTACGGCTGCTAAGGTCTCTAATACGGCGCGATCGCTTTGGACAATACCTGTATCATTTGTCCAAAGTCTGACACTTAGCTTGGATTTTTGCGCATAAAAATAGAGAGAAGCTGCTGCCACTACGGCTTCTTCAAAAGCTTCTGGCTCCCACCCGATAGAATTGTCAAGGGCGATCGCTACTTCTTGACCGCCAATTGTAACTTCCAATTCTCGCACCCGCAATTCACCAAACTTAGCACTAGTCCGCCAATGGATTAATCTAGTTGGATCACCCCAGCGATAGGGACGCAAAGTTTTAGTTAAACCTTCCGTTGCATTGCTGTAGTTGTGCTCATCACTATATTGGCGCGGACTTGTATCACTTCCCAATTGATCAACTAAGGGACAACGATCAAGTGTTAGCACCGTTGGATACACGATCGCCTTCTGCCCTGCTGGACAAGCACGGCGACTGCGGAATAATCCTAAGGGACTAGAGGTTGCAATTTCGGTGGATCGGAATAAAAATACACCACGCTTTGTGGTTTTAGCTTCATATTTCCAGTGATATTCTTGAAGTGGCGCAATCAACTCAATCACCAAGTCTTGTTGCAAAATATTCGAGAGATTTTCTGGCAAAATATCTCGAACTTCCAGCAATCTCTTTTCAGTTCGTCCCGTATTTTGAATCGTCAAATCTACCCATAGCTCGTCGCCTACACTAACTGGATCAATTTGCGATCGCACCACCACCATTTCCGCGAGTAAGCGCTTTGGCATTACCGCTCCCACAATCAATAGTGCTAAACTCACGCCACTAATTACATATAGCCAACCCGCAAGGGTATTGGTCGCTGCCATAAAGAAGAACAGCGTTAAGGCAGCATACATTCCCCCAATAAATTCTGGTGTCGCAAATCGCGTTTCTAACCATTTAAAAAAACGTTTAATCTTAGCAATCTTTTTGGGTTTAGCGCTACGTTGTTTACGATCGCTTGAACTATTTGACATATCGTTTTTGACGTATTTTAGTGCATTACAAACATAATTCAGACTTGATATAGTGGTTTTCCAATTAGTTTTAACTCAGTTTTAAACCCCTATATAAATCCCAGTAATGTTTTTGTGTTTTAATTTTGCAGTGGGCAAAATTTAAAATGGGATAAC
>JANNDZ010000725.1:0-4253 GCA_031378395.1 Pseudanabaena sp. OTE_75_metabat_487_sub | reverse complement strand
ACTAAATTCAGAATTAAATATAGATTCAAACTATGCTGCTGCATTGTGTGCAGCATCTAATTCTCAATTGGAACTTCTACTTTGTCCAGTTCAGAGCTAATTTCAGGGATTGGAAGAACAATGAGATCGCTACACATTGCTCGCAGCTTATCAACAAACATTGAAGATTCGGCGAGCAATGTCATATTTTCATAGGCAGATTGATAGACTTCGGAATACTCTGTATTGGAAGTGGTGGGATATACTTTTGCGGCGGCTGTCGTTCCCGAAGGTGTAACTAAACGACTAGGGTATCTTTGTGGTTTAGGTTGAGCAACTGAATTAACTTGAGGCGCAACTTGAGGAATCTTAGCAGTCCCAAGCATTGGACGACGAGGAAATGGAAGTGGTGAATTTGATTCGGCTATGGTGGAGAATGCAGGGATTTCTACGATCGCTGCTTCGCGAGTAGAAGTACGTGGAGAGGTGTAAAAAATTCTATCTTCATAAATGACAGCAACATCACCGCACACCAAGCGCTCAAATTCATGGTTATAACGGCAATTTGGTTCGCCTTTACGTTCCCATAAATGCAAAATTTGATTTACCGAAACGGCTTTATATCTTCCTTGAAATAACGCTTCGATTACGGCTTGACGCACCCATTCAGGTTGAAAACTACTCCATGCACGAATTAAATCTTTGATGGTATAACCACCAAGATCAAAACTGTAATGCTGCAAGAGGGAGATCGCAATTTCCATCGTGGCGACTTTAGCTCAAATTATGTATCCATATATTACATTTAAAAGCGAGAAATGTGAAGATCCTCAGCCATCATATATCTTGGATTTGCTGAGAAAACCAGATTGCAGCTTCAGTATTAGTTTTGGTGGCTAGCTGTTCTAAAGTTTGTTCTAACAATGCGATCGCTAAATTCGGCAAGACTTGAGAAACCTCACATTCTTGATACACACCTTTTTCATCTAATCGAAATGCAAATATTCGATAGGCTCTCACATCAATTACCCAGTATTCAGATATTTCCAAATCTGCGTAGAGTCGCTTTTTTTCATCTAAATCGATCGCCAAAGTCGTATCCGAGATTTCACCAACAAGATCAGGAGATCGCCACTGCTCTAAATCAATAAATCTTGACTGTCCCGATTGCCACGTTGGAGCATCATCACCAACATACAAAACAATATCAGGAGCCACAGCCCGCTTGCCTTTTTTTTCCATCTGGCATCCACCAAAGGTACTTAATTTGAGGTCAGGAAATTTTGCTGCCCAAAAAGCTAAGACCATAGCGAACAGATCGCCAAATTTAGCGTGATTAATATCTTCTGCGCCCATTTCCACCCACAAATGTTGATTATCAAAAAATAATTTACAGCGATCGCTTTTATCATCATCACGCAGCGCCACATAATCATCCCAAGTCGCTTGCTGCCACTGCTGTTTAGGTTTTATTGCAACAATCATTGCCTAGCCCTCACGGTATATAGAAATTATAGAACTTGCGTAGACAAATAAAGGAGTGCGAAGCACTCCTTTATTTTATCAATGAAAAAACAGGCTAGTCGAAGAATGACTAGCCTGTTAATTTGCATAATTAACTCGCAAGATCGAACATCTTACTGCAAAACGAGTTTGACATTGGCACTGCTAAGCCCAGGACGCTTCACTTCAGTTAGAGCCTTGTTCACAGCATATTTTTGATTGATCGAGTTGATCAACTCAGTCTGATTGTGCTTCTTGGCAACACCCCAGAGATCAGCAATTAGATCAAACGAACCGTCAGCATTACGCGACCAGCCCAAATCATAATCACCTTCTAGAGTTGCCACGATGTCAGCACGAATGCGTTGGCTGTTGTAGCCACGAACATCGGCTTCAGTGTTAACACTGATACCCAGATCGCGCAAAGACGACTTGAGGACTTCGGCATCAGTAATTTTTGTGCGAAGAGTGCTGAAATGAGACATAATAGTTTTGCTCCTGTGAATAATTGTGAACGCAATTGTTAACCAGAACGTGAGACATAAGAGTACTGGTGGTTCTTACTCCTATGTTAGCTGCTAGCCTAAAGATCTTTTAATAAGATATCTTTAGAATCTAGCCTTAAATCTGCTGCCTGCAAAAACAGCAGAATAAGCTTTTTAAAACTCCATACGCTGATATTCAGCGACTGAAGTAGCGGCGGGTCTAGCCCGCATTCTTGCCCAGTCACGCAAAGCAGCAACCTGCTCAGTCATCGTGCGTGAAAGGGGAGTTGTTGATTTCACAGCAGATATGATATCTAGCTGCGTAAACTCCCGATCTTGGGCAAAAGCTTCATACATGGCGGCAATTACCGCCTGCTCGATTTCCGCCCCCGAAAAACCATCACTTACTTTTGATAGTTGTTCAAAATCGAATCTTTCTAATTTCTCAACATCTGGACGACGCTTGCACAGATGGATTTTAAATATATCTCTGCGTTCTTCACCGTTAGGCAAATCAACAAAGAAAAGCTCGTCAAAACGTCCCTTGCGAAGAAATTCCCCAGGTAACTTTTCGATACGATTGGCGGTTGCCATCACGAATACAGGCGATTTCTTCTCTTGCATCCATGTGAGGAATGTTCCAAAGATGCGCGATGATGTGCCACCATCGGAATCAGCAGAACCAGCACCACCAGCAAAAGCCTTGTCAAGCTCATCAATAAATAGGATCATTGGTGAAATTGATTCGGCAACTTTGAGAGCATTTCTCAGATTTGCTTCCGACTTGCCAACAGTTGAGCCATCATAAACCCGACCCATATCTAGTCGAATCAATGGCAATGACCAAAGCCTAGCAGTGGTCTTGGCGATTAGGGATTTTCCACAACCAGGAACACCGAGAATTAGCATTCCTTTGGGTTGAGGTAATCCGTAATTTCTGGCTCTCTGGCTAAAAGCATTTGATCTCTGCTGCAACCAATGTTTTAGCTCTTCGAGTCCCCCCACAGCATCTAAGTCTTCTTCATCTTCAATATATTCAAGAATACCGTTACGGCGAATTAATTGTTGCTTTTCCGAAAGAACAATATCAACTTCTTCTTCAGTCAGCTTGCCATTGGTAACTTGTGCTTTACGATAGACTTTTTCGGCTTCGTCTTGAGTTAACCCTAAGGTCGCTCTAACCAGTTTTTCGCGGGTTTCGGCTGATACTTTTCTCGTGCGCACCTGTCCAAGTTGTTGGTCTAGAACCTCTTCGATCGCCTTCATATCTGGTAGAGGGAAATCGAGGACAACGATTTCTTTTTCTAGCTCAACGGGTATTACTTGGATTGGCGACATCAAAATAATTGTTTTCTGAGTGCCTTTGAAATTGGCAACCGCATCGCGTAAACAACGGACAATAACTGGATGATCAAAGAAAGGATGTGCATCTTTAAAAATGTATATAGCAGGATCTTTCTGATCAGCACGGGTAATCCATTTTAGAGCCGCTTCAGCGGATTCAGTATTGTGTTGGGCTGCACCAGTAGTTTGACCGTACTCAACTATGCCGTGGGTCACAGTCCAAGTGAACATACGACGGACTGGCTTGAATTGAGCAATGGTTGCGATCGCCCTTTCTGCTCTTTCTTCCTCTGGTGTGTTGAGGTAGATCAAGGGATATTGGGCTTGAATTAAAATGCTAAGTTGTTCTTGCATATAGTAACACCGAGGTTTATGCCTCTGTCCTCACCTTGTCTACAGAAAAAGTATTTAGAAAGTGCAGTTGAATTAATCTAACTAATTGAAACAAGTTCCTCATCTGGGCTGTCGGCTTTGCCAACAGTAACAGGTAGTACCTGTGTTCGATTGCCCCCAATCGCTAGCAGTTCACCCTCACGAATCACAACTGTTTGCGAGCAACTTGGACAGTTGTAGGTTTGATGGGTATGACCAACGCCTGAAGATTCAACAATGTCAGCATGGGCTAGGTAAAAGCTGATGGCTTTGTCAGCTAAGTCTGACATCGAATCACCGTCAATAGCAGAACGAATCTTAAGCTGTTGATGGAGTCTTTCGGGGAGATAAAAAGTTACCTTTTGCTTGTCTTGCATAATGGTTAAGAGCAGTGAATACCCGGGTATGTGATTAAGTTACATGGAGAATCTTAAGCTGTCAAGGTGCTATACCGTTATGACAGCAATAAGTTAATATTTCTTTACAATGACTACAAATTCTTCAACAGCAATTCTAATTAAGTAAATGGACATAATTAATTGCAAACCCAAAGTTGTAAGGTTTCGCCCC